>NZ_LUKY01000001.1 GCF_001881495.1 Candidatus Rickettsiella isopodorum
ATGCTCAGAAGATCTGCAACGCCGCTTAATGAAGTTTTTTCGCAGCAGTGTTTTGTTATTTCATCCAGACAAATCAAATGGAAACAAGGATTTAAGCCAGATACAGACAGAGTTTTTTCGACAATTTAGGCAATTCTCAGAAATTTCACGTGAGGCAGTGAAAGACGGTTTAGAAATACTAAAAACCTATGCTCCTCAATGTGAAGCGGAGATTCAAAAAATA
>NZ_LUKY01000002.1 GCF_001881495.1 Candidatus Rickettsiella isopodorum
ATGCTCAGAAGATCTGCAACGCCGCTTAATGAAGTTTTTTCGCAGCAGTGTTTTGTTATTTCACCCGGACAAATCAAATGGAAACGAGGATTTAAGTCGCGTACAGACAGAGTTTTTTCGGCAATTTAGGCAATTCTCAGAAATTTCACGTGAGGCAGTTAAAGACGGTTTAGAAATACTAAAAACCTATGCTCCTCAATGTGAAGCGGAGATTCAAAAAATA
>NZ_LUKY01000003.1 GCF_001881495.1 Candidatus Rickettsiella isopodorum
TAGAAGAGGATACTGAAATTCAACTATTGAAAAACATTGGAAATTATGCATTCTTTCGTGATGAAACTAATCTTATACTTACTAATGCCTTCGAAGTTTCAAATGATTACTGCACAATTATCTGCCGCCATTTTTATCAAGAACCGGAAATGAGAAAAAAGATATTATCGACGACATTTAAATTTTTTGACCAAGAAATTCATCCTAATGACCATCAAAAACAAATTGAGCATGCGACACATTTTCAACATTTA
>NZ_LUKY01000004.1 GCF_001881495.1 Candidatus Rickettsiella isopodorum
AATTATTTTTACAACCTAAATTTAAATAAAACATTAAGCCCGCGAAAGCGGGCTTTTTTATTAATAACTCAACCTAAATAAATTTATCTTGTTGAGATAGTTATAAAGTACTGCTAAGATAACTACGATTTGGTCTTATTTTATCTATAATTAGGTTATCATAGATAAAAAATAAATCTAGAAAAAATTTTTTAATCAATTTAAATGATTTTTGTTCTTAGATTTGGCAAGAAAAAAGCGATATGGAGTTAACTAATTCTACAAGGAGATGGATGAGTATGAAACTCAAAGCGATTGTTGCTTCACTCGTAACACTAGGGCTTAG
>NZ_LUKY01000005.1 GCF_001881495.1 Candidatus Rickettsiella isopodorum
ATACTAAAAACCTATGCTCCTCAATGTGAAGCGGAGATTCAAAAAATATTAGACGAAATAGAACGTGATCGTAAAGCCTTTAGAGCAGAGCTTGCACAAGTAGGAAAAGAGATTGCACAGATGAGAAAAGAGCGAGAAGAAGCGGCAGCAAAACGAGCACAAGAGCGAAAGGAGATGAAAGAAGAAATTGAGCAATTAAGACAACTAATGTTGGCACAAAACAGAACTACAAATCAAATACCCAAAGAAGCAACGTCATCACAAGAGCAGGAAAGATCAGGAAACAACGCATATTTTTTTGGTAGACGGTAATATGGTTGAAGGAGGATGTTATTCAAAGAGAGGATGCT
>NZ_LUKY01000006.1 GCF_001881495.1 Candidatus Rickettsiella isopodorum
ATGTATTGAGCTAACCCATACTAATTGACCGTGTGGCTTGATTTGAGAATCCAACTGGTTATTCTTAGGAATCCATTTTGGAGCTGAATAAAGCATATCCACACATACTTTTTACAGATTTTTTTGTTTTGATAAAGGTTTTCACTCAACGTAAAAATGAGCGAGAATTAAAATAGGATTCGCGCTGTTGATAAGGAGCGATGAATTTTATTTGTGATCGAGGCGAGTTAACTTTCAGTAGCGGAGTGTACTGGAAAGTACATGAGCAACGGAAAAGTTAACCCAACGAAGAGATCGAATAAAAGACAAGCGACTTGGCGCAAAATGAATGCCTGGCGACCTTAGCGAGTAGGTCCCACCT
>NZ_LUKY01000007.1 GCF_001881495.1 Candidatus Rickettsiella isopodorum
ATGTATTGAGCTAACCCATACTAATTGACCGTGTGGCTTGATTTGAGAATCCAACTGGTTATTTTTAGGAATCCATTTTGGAGCTGAATAAAGCATATCCACACATACTTTTTACAGATTTTTTAGTTTTGATAAAGCTTTTCGCTAAGCATTAATTTAGCGAATTAAAAGTAATGAATTGGCGCCGTTGATAAAGGAGCGGTGAATTTTATTTGACATCAAGGCGGGTTAACTTTGAGTAGCGGAGTGTACATACGAGTACATGAGCAACGGAAAAGTTAATCCAACGAAGAGATCGGATAAAAGACAAGCGACTTGGCGCAAAATGAATGCCTGGCGACCTTAGCGAGTAGGTCCCACCT
>NZ_LUKY01000008.1 GCF_001881495.1 Candidatus Rickettsiella isopodorum
AAGAATCGATGCTGAATGGTTTCTTTAAAATAATAATGAATCCAAGACTCACCTATCTCGCCAGAAGGAATTCGATAGCTTATCGAGTCTATTGTTGGGTTTGATAAAAATGTGATGAGTGTATTATTTCTTAACACAAACTCTAAATTCTTATACGAACGATCAGTGATAAAAAAATTATCGGGATGCGTTTGATTTTTCCCCCCGTAGCCATCAATAAAACGAACATCCTGATCAAGATATAAAATATCAGATTCATTTTTTCGTCCGTAAATGTGATCGATCAAATCGATTCGGACTCTAATCTCATCAGGCGCACAAAAGGGTGGAATCGATTGCATGGCGGCTTTGTTTTTTCCGCATAAGAATCCATC
>NZ_LUKY01000009.1 GCF_001881495.1 Candidatus Rickettsiella isopodorum
AAATCGTATCGGAATACTAAAAAACTGAATCAGAAAAAAAATAAAAATAAAAGAAAAGATGTGGGACGCCGTAAAAGACAAACTAAAATAAAAAATAGTACGGTTAAAAATTGGAATAAAGTGGTTTCTGGAGATTTTTTTCAAACCCTACCAAAATTACAGCCCCCCCCATTGGCTAATTCTAGTGCGTTGTTACCTTCCTTTCGTGATCATTTTTCTCATTCCGGTTCTGATTTTTTAGCTAGCGCGGCTAATGATACGGAGATCCACAGCCAGTCCCTATTTTTAAGTTGGATTTATCATACGCTTTGGGGTAAAAAGGCAAAACCTTTAAATTTCAGAGAAACTATCGAAATGGAGCACGAAAATCAGATATATAGGGCTATC
>NZ_LUKY01000010.1 GCF_001881495.1 Candidatus Rickettsiella isopodorum
AGCGAACAAGAGCGAACCCTATTGGCAGAGCTAGTAAACTGGCTTGATGAAAATACGAAGCACTGTGAAAAGACATTGGAAAAACATGCAGGTGATTTAAAATGGCTACAAAATCAGTTTCCATCCGTATTAAGTCAGTATGAGAAAAAAAAAGAACAAGAGTTTTTAAAGCGTTTGGAAAAAAAATTAAAAAAGATAACAACAAAAGAGGATCAAATTCGCCTGCGGTGTCGAATTAAAAAAGAATATCAAGGATTAGTTAAAGTGATGCGTGATTATCTGTTATATCCATTACCCTCCGAACAAGCCAATGTTAGGAATGAAGGGGCAGCAACAGTTATTACGGCAGATGAGGCCACAGAACAAAGTGTTATTGTATCGGATAGACATGAACTGGTTAATGTAGGCCCTGCCCCTGTTACTGTCACAAGAAATATGTCGCGTCTGTGTCTTACAGGAAAAGCGCATCTTGGTGATATGGGCAAAGTAGGTAATTGGGTTTTTTTCCAACGACAAAGGATAGCGAGCTTGCTAGAGGAAGGAAGGCCTGAAGCGTGTATCGAGATAAAAACATTATTAGA
>NZ_LUKY01000011.1 GCF_001881495.1 Candidatus Rickettsiella isopodorum
GCTGCACAAGAATTGTGTGTTGGCATGGGAATAAAAGATCATTTTTCTTTAGCAGAAAGTATAACCGCTGGAATTACTGCAGGTTTTGGTTCAGGTTTTGGAGGACCCGTGATAGGAGAAAAAACTATCATGACGATGGTACGCATGGGTATGGTTAATGTGTCAGAACAATTAACTGAAATGGCGATAGGTATTCGCCAACAATTTGACATAGCCGGTGTAGTATTAGCTATGGGATCAGCGGGATTAAGTAGTCAAATAAAAATAGCGGATCCTTTAGAACGGCGTTTGGTAGCGGATGTGGAAGTTGCAGCGATGAGTAGTATAGTTCGCGGACGATTCGATGTTGAAAACTTAGCGACGCAACTGATTACGGATGCCGCTGCAGTAGGGATGCAACAGCAAACCAAACCGATATCTGATGACTATCATCAAAGTCAGAAGGCAAGCGGTGGTGTAGGACAGATCACACAAACCACAATAGATCAACAATGGGATGCCCACTTAATTAACGATGCAGAATTCACTGCGACTACGTCGTTACCGTCGGTTACTTTTGATGTCAATAATTCTTACGTAGCCGAACAACTTGGCCAACGAGTGGGCGAAGAAGTGAGTCATTTTTATCATCCCACACCACCACCAAGAAATCCCAATGGATTCTGGC
>NZ_LUKY01000012.1 GCF_001881495.1 Candidatus Rickettsiella isopodorum
AGGCGCACAAAAGGGTGGAATCGATTGCATGGCGGCTTTGTTTTTTCCGCATAAGAATCCATCCGTATCAAGTAGCAAATAATCACTATTTTCAGGATAAAAATTATCGAGAACCAGTATATCGGATCCCTTGCCGCCTTGTAGTCGGCCTGTTGTAGCATTGCCTTGTAAATCAAATACATTCCCATTATCACCACCTTTGTACCATTTTTTACCGTTTTTCACGATAAATAATGTGGGGGAATGAGAAAAAGCAATGACTTCGTCCTCTCCTTCTCCTAAATCAACTAAAGTCCCATTACCGGTTCTGTTTAGTGCATAGCTTATGCCTAAGGTCTTATGGCATAAGTAATACTTCATTTTTATATTAAGCACCTCATAAGGAGGTGGGGCGGCGGATAAACAAAATAAATCGCCCTCAGCAGGTTTATCAGGATTATTATCGTCAGGTGTAAAATTTATTTTTTCTTTTAAAAAAGCTTTACGAATTTTGCATGTATCTTCTACAAAAGTAAAAGCAGGAAAAATAGACCACTGAATAGCGGTGTTATCTTTTAAAAATTTAATCGCACGTTCTACTAATTGCCCATTATTGGCTTTAAGCTGTATATATTCTAAAGGAGCCAGATGAAGTGTGCTAAGTAAAAACTCAAAAAATTTTTCTCCTCTAGA
>NZ_LUKY01000013.1 GCF_001881495.1 Candidatus Rickettsiella isopodorum
AGGCGCACAAAAGGGTGGAATCGATTGCATGGCGGCTTTGTTTTTTCCGCATAAGAATCCATCGGCATCAAGCAATACATAATCACTGACTTTAGGATTAAATTTATTCAGGAGCAAGATATTAGTCTTCTTACCACCTTCAAGCCGACCTGTAATTGAATTTCCTTGCAAATCAAATACATTCCCATTATCCCCCCCTATGTACTGTTTTTTACCGTTTTTCACGATAAATAATGTGGGTGAATTAGAGAAGGCAATGGCTTGGTCCTCTCCTTCTCCTAAATCGAATAATGTCACATTTCCTGTTCTGTTTAAAGCATAGGTCACTCCTAAGGTCTTATGACAGGAATAATATTTCTTTTTGGTATTTTCATTAGGATTGTAAGGAGGTGGGGCGGCTGATAAACAAAATAAATCACCCTCTTTAGGTTGGTCAGGGTTTGTATCGTCAAGCTTAAAATTTAATTTTATACTTAAATAAACTTTCCGTATTTTACAGCAATCTTCTACATAGGTAAAAGCAGGAAAAATATACCACTGAATAGCGGTGTTATCTTTTAAAAAATTAATCGCACGTTCTACTAATTGCCCATTATTGGCTTTAAGCTGTACATATTCTAAAGGAGCCAGATGAAGTGTGCTAAGTAAAAACTCAAAAAATTTTTCTCCTCTAGA
>NZ_LUKY01000014.1 GCF_001881495.1 Candidatus Rickettsiella isopodorum
CATCACGAAAGAATGCATAATTTCCAATGTTTTTCAATAGTTGAATTTCAGTATCCTCTTCTAAATCTTGATTAGTCAGGAGGATAATCTTCTTATCATCAGTAAATATTAAAGGGGCTGCAGTCAAAGTCCAAACGCCATCCTCTAGGGGGGCTATATTTCTAGAGACAGAATCCAAAACGATATCAAGTTTTTGATACCAATTACTATTATCAAGCAGTGCATTTTTTAATTGGATAGTTATCCAAGGCCAGAAACAAGTGGAGTCATAAGAACTTTGATAAACCGGAGAATACACGGAATTACTTAATGTTAAAATTAAGTCATTCGCAGAGGGAAATACATGTGAAGAAATAACAGCCTTCGGATAGATTTGTTTATATTTCTTTATCATTTCCCGTAAATCTAACGTATCTATCCGCTCGATTAAGTCATTTGAATCGCTTTCTGAAGTATCGTATAAGATTACTTTAGGTAGTGGAAACTTAGCATTCTTCCCCGGTAAAATAATATAAACATTTTCACCACCATTACCGACTAAATGACTTTCATGTAAGCCGTTGATATAAAAAATTTCATGTTTTTTTTCTCGCCCTATCGATAGGGTGAGGTTGTTTATTAATTGAATAGAGAAAGTTTTTTCTAAACGATTCGCTATTGCTCTAAATAAACTAATTTTTTCATCCAGTGTTTTATTATTAGAGGTTATTTCTTGTCCATATAAATGCTCATTATGTATTAATTTTATTTCAATTCCTTGAAAGAAATAAGCTATATTTTTTGAAAGACTCGTTGCATTCTTTGTTTGATTACTGTTTGAGGTAATCCGGTTTGAAATAGTAATAGCAAATAGTTTTCTATCTGTATTTTCAGAAGTTAGCACAGAAATATGTAGCGTATTATTTTTTACCGTCATTGTCTCTAGGTGCTCTAAAGGATATTCAAAAAAGAATCGATGCTGAATGGTTTCTTTAAAATAATAATGAATCCAAGACTCACCTATCTCGCCA
>NZ_LUKY01000015.1 GCF_001881495.1 Candidatus Rickettsiella isopodorum
CATCACGAAAGAATGCATAATTTCCAATGTTTTTCAATAGTTGAATTTCAGTATCCTCTTCTATATCTTGAGTAGTAATGACGATAATCTTTTTATCGGCAGTAAAAAGTAAAGGTGCTGTAATTAAACTCCAAACTTCATCGTCTAGCGAAACTATATTTTTGGGCAGAATATCAAAAAAGATATCCAGTCTTTGATACCAATGACTATTATCAAACAGTGCATTTTTTAATAAGATCGTCAGCCAAGGTTCAAAACAATTTGAGTCATAAGAATCAGGATAAATCGGAGCATAAATCGCATTACTTAAGGTTAAGATTAAATCATTTCCAGAGGGAAATACATCTGAAGAGATAACAGCACTTGGATAGATTTGTTTATATTTCTTTATCATTTCCCGTAAATCTAACGTATCTATCCGCTCGAGCAACTCATTTGAATCTTCATTTAAGGTTTCATAGAGAACTATATTAGAAACTGGAAAGAATATTTTTTTATCAGGCAAAATAGTATAAACATTTTCACCTCCATTCCCCACCAAATGATTTTCATAGGCACCATTGATATAAAAAATCTCATGTTTTTTTTCTCGACCTATGGATATGCTTATGTTGTTGAGTAATTGAATAGAGAAGGTTTTTTCTAAACGATTGGCTAATGCTTTAAATAAACTAATTTTTTCATCCATTGTTTGATTGTTAGCGGTTATTTCTTTTCCATATAAGTGCTCATTACTTATTAATTTTATTTCAAAATCTTTAAACAAATAATAGAAGTTTTTGGAATGCTGTGCTGTATTATGAGTTTGGTTGACCTCTAAGGTCATTAAAGCCTCTGAAATACTAAGAGAAAATGTTTTTTTATCTTTATCTTCACCCACTAAAATAGAAATATGTACTGTATTATCTTGAATCCATATTAAATCAACTTCATGTAGGAAATATTCAAAGAAGAATCGATGCTGAATGGTTTCTTTAAAATAATAATGAATCCAAGACTCACCTATCTCGCCA
>NZ_LUKY01000016.1 GCF_001881495.1 Candidatus Rickettsiella isopodorum
AAGGAGATGGATGAGTATGAAACTCAAAGCGATTGTTGCTTCACTCGTAACACTAGGGCTTAGCGGTCCTGTATTGGCGATGCAGCCATATATGATGGATACATCCTATCAAATGGATGTGATGCGTTATCAAATCAATAAACTCGATATGATTCTTGACCGAAATCAACCCGGCGGATTTGATCAACCCTGTGGTTGGACTTGTCGGATCAATATCAGTGGTTGGATGAATACCGATGCTTATTTGGCGAGTAAACCACCGATTTTCTGGCAGTTTAATCCAGCATTTAATCCAGCAGCGGTAGTGAATCCAGCTGCTGTACCACCCAATGTACTGACTATTCCAACGACGGGTAGAGCGAGTGATTTAGTGCTTAACAATGCCAATCTTTTTGTCGATGCACGAGTTAATAATTGGGTAACAGCAAATATGTCGGTTGTGTATAGCTCCTTATCAGCTGTTCCAGGTTCGAGAGGGGCCTACAGCATTGCTAATTCATTCTTTGTGTATCACCCATTGAACCGAACAGAGATAGACACAGCATATGCGACTATCGGTAATTTCCAAGCATCACCGATTTACCTTAGGGTGGGTAAAGAATATATCCCATTTGGCGCATATGACCCCTATGGATTTGTAACACAAGAGAATCCAACTCAATTGTTCACTGAGATTACTGCAGCTGCAGCTCAATTAGGATTTATTGCACCGAACGGTATATACGGTTCGTTATATACGTTTGCAGGTAATCCTAAAAGACTTGATGGAGGATCTACACGCCGCATCCAAAATGGGGGTGCCGATTTAGGGTGGGGATACAGATGGTGTAATAGCAAATTCAATATAAACGCAGGTTACATTGCGAATATAGCGGATTCAAACTTCTTGTCTTCTTATTATCTCAATACATTGGTTGAAGGGACAACAGTACCAGGGTTGCCGAATAGGAAAGTAGCTGCATGGAACTTAAATGCCGATGTTACGTTTGGGCCCTTTGATGCGAATGGTCATTATATTCAGACCTCACGGAGTTTAGCGAACCCTATCTTTTTAAGTGGTAATTCTAGTACAGGCTTCCGAGTATTAACTAATCCACCGGCGCGATTGGGTAAACCTAATGTTTGGGGCTTGGAAGCTGGATTGACGTTTCCAGTGATGGCGCATCAATCACGTGTGGCGATTGGTTATCAAAAAACCACGCATTTGGCAAACTTCCTGCCACAGCGCCGTATTTATGCAGACTATATGGTTAACTTCGCCAAATGGTTTGATATGGGTATAGCGATATTCCAAGATAGAGATTACAACATTGGTGAAGGCTCTATTATTTCAACCAGTGTAATCCCTAATTCACCACCTGTGGGTACTAGAGTTCACGCAGGAGCAACAGGTAATAAATCAACAACCGGCCAATTACGTGCCAGCATCAAATTTGCTTAAATTATTTTTACAACCTAAATTTAAATAAAACATTAAGCCCGCGAAAGCGGGCTTTTTTATTA
>NZ_LUKY01000017.1 GCF_001881495.1 Candidatus Rickettsiella isopodorum
TATACTTTCTGCTAAAGAAAAATGATCTTTTATTCCCATGCCAACACACAATTCTTGTGCAGCAGCATCCGCCAATCTACAATGGCTTAGATTTTCCAGCAATGAACTCACCGTACAAAATAGAAAAAAATATCTAAATATCTATTTATGAAAGCCTGTACGCGTTGCTTCACCTGTGTCAGGATTAATTTCATATGTAAAACCTGAAAAACGGTCTGCAATAATTTTTCCTTGATCATTTTTGCTTAAATATACAAACCCATCATTATCGTATGGTGGTTTGGTTTTTATTTCTGAAACTTGCCAAATAATATTTTTCTCTTGATCAATACAGTAAATATTTGCAAGTTTTTCTGAAATAGAAACGCTTTTATCTCCCATTACATCAAGCATTACAATCTGCTTATTACCTAAATCTACATGCTTATATATTTTTTCAATTTGTTTTTCGCCTAATTTCATAACATTTCCTCTCATCGATTTCATGGGTTTAGTCCAAACATTGGTTGATTTATTAAACGTGTATTAATAAAACTAGAGTTTGGAATATCACTAATAAGTTGATACTGGAATCCTGATTTATCTATCAACCCAAAAGAAGGTTGTGGCCCAATGCGACCAACCAAAAGTTCTGTATTAACTGGTATATTCACTTTAGCGATACAAAGTAAACTTTATCGACGTAATTCAGCTAAATAAATTCTTTCAAAATATTTTGTATCCCAGAAGCTGAAAATTTAATGCATGCATCTTGGCTAGGATTAACAATTAAGCCATAGTTAGCAGGATGTTTCTTTAACCATTCCAAAGCCTTTAATTTTACTACACAAATATCAGCAGTCATGTATACCTCTGCCCATTCTTTTTTCGTAAAAACACACGCTGTTTTTTCGCCATGAAACTCGGTGCATAGTGGTAAAATAATTTCTTTATCCGTCAAAGCCTTTTCACTACAAGCGATAAAAAAATTATTATCCATCATTACTTGGATTACTACTTTCAGGCTTATTTCTTTGTTCTTTGCACCAAGAATTAACTGCTCGATTGTAGTAGGCAAATTACTTTCAGGTGATTTCATTTATTAACTCTCACGACTAAAATATTTTGGGAAAAGTGACTTTGCTTCTTCTAAAGTTAGTACGCGTGCCGTTCGCAGATCAGCACCCCAATATGTTTTACAGTGATCACATTTATACAGAAACATTTGCTCGCCGGCGTTTTCCGCTAATCTATAAGGTTGCTTCTTAGGATATTTAAGCCAAAAGTTCGCACATATTTCACATCCATTGCTTAAAATCATTTGAACCTCCAGTAAGGTACCCATTCACCTTGTTCACCGAGTCTAAATATCATTGTTCCAGGCGGCATTTTAATTCCTCCAGGTGTTACAAACTCTCTTGTTTGATTTACTAAAAATGTATCAGTTTCTGGCACACGGATGGCCGTATTACCGCCAAGCCTAAAATTAATATTACCTAACGCATCTTCTGCTGTTGGCAACCTGATTGACAGTCCTTTTGTGGGGAAAGATGCTCCAAATATTTCTTTGCTTTGAAGCCAAGCATCTTTTAAGGAAGGTGCAAAACCTGTTTCTATTGCAGCAGAAGCAGGCGATGTTATTCTGATAACATCTTCTTCGGGCATAAGAAAAATCTGTTTGGAAGCAAGACCGAAAGTTGTGCTGCCCTCAAAAGTGTCTGGCGCAAAAAAGTGGAGATAATCTTTTGAGAAGAACGTTACACCACGACCAAAAGCTGAAACACTCTCTGTTCCATTATGACCAAAAAATCCTAATCGTTCCAATTTCTGAGTTACGTTACCAACAATTACCCGCCCTCCGATAAATCTATTCCCAATTACTTCTCCTAAAAGATATCCAGCTTTTTTCCAAGGATCTTGCGGAGTTTCATAGTTTCCGGTAAAAACGGAAGAAAGAGCGTCTATGGTTCCTTCACGCATCTTCAGTACATCATCAACTCCTCGCCAGAATCCATTGGGATTTCTTGGTGGTGGTGTGGGATGATAAAAATGACTCACTTCTTCGC
>NZ_LUKY01000018.1 GCF_001881495.1 Candidatus Rickettsiella isopodorum
AGCATCCTCTCTTTGAATAACATCCTCCTTCAACCATATTACCGTCTACCAAAAAAATATGCGCTGTCTCCTGGTCTTTCCTGCTCTTGTGACGACGTTGCTTCTTTGGATGTTTGGTTTTGGGTTCTGTTTTGTGCCTGCATTAATCGTTTTAACTCCTCAATTGTTTCTTTCATCTCCTTTTGTTCTTGAGCATGCCTCTGGCGCTCTTTTTCACGCGCCTCGCGCTCTTTTGCAAGATCTGCTTTCATTTTTTCAAGATTCTCATTGTCTTTTTCACAACCGTCTGTAAAATAATTGACACTTTTATTTTTCTCACGGTAATAAAGCTCTCTTTGATGAAACTTTAATTGTTTATTAAGTTCCTTTCCTAAAAGTAATAAGTCATCATGCAATTTGGATCGACCTAAAAAACCACGATTTGCTTTGCTTGAATCCTCCAATAGTTGCTCTAAAATTTCTTGCGCTTCAAACAAGGAGTCATAAGTCACTTTTTTTCCCGCAGCGTCGTCCGTAGCCACTTTGATATACAACGCTAAATTATGGAAACTTTGTGCACATTCCTCCTGCCTGTCCTGAAAATTAGACATGACTCCATTTAATAAGTGCAACAGTTTTGGCTGTTTTTTTCTCTTTTCTAAAATTTTAAAATAAGCGTTTAAATGTAGCGTTAAACTATCACAAATAGACTTTAATTTTTCATAAGGACTTAACATTCTTACGGCTGGGACTAAGACATTTAAGTCTTTTTTTAGATGGTGAATCACTACTTCTTGCCAAGGACCCTCCATTTCAAACAAGCGTACTAAGAAAGGTTTCTCTATACCTTCTGGAGGAGATTCGAACAAATCCGCTTTGGATTCCAGCAAACGCTGAATTATTTGCGTATCTCTTATTTCTAAGCCTCTCTCCAATAAAAGATAACCCACTGTGTTAGTACCGCCTAGAACTAACTCGCCCAAATGAAGTTGAACCAAAGAAGAAAATTCTTTCATGTATTCTTTATGATTTGGATAAACTTCAGGTAATACGTAAGAGTCTTTTAACCACGTTACTTTTTCAGTGTCGGTAATGGCAAGTGTTCCCTGATTACTTAATAAAAAATTAATCCGCCTCATTAATAGCGCTTGTTTTTTTTCCTCTCCGTCATCTACCATACGATCTGGGTGTTCGAGCTGAACTTTTTCTCTCTCAACTAAGGTCTGGAACGCGACCTCTAGTAGCCGAGCTTGTGATAATCGTTCCTCCTTAAATCGGACTTGACAAGGTTTCGATAAGCGTTGATTAAGTTGATTATAAGCGTCTATTAATACCCAATTATCAATAGGCGCGGCTATATTAATCTCTTTGATTCGGTAATTTTCATCCAGTAATTTTGATAAAACCGAATAAGTGCCTTCATTAAATTGCGTATTGCCAAAATTTACGCATTCTAAATTCGGATGTACTGATAAAGCCTGGCTAAGCTCCAACCAGTCCTTAGCACTGGCATCACTTATTTCAAGATGTAAAATTTTTAAGTGTACGTTTCGAGATAAAAAATTAACTAATGCCGTTAAACTGTTGGATAAAGAAAATGGCTTTAAACTGAGTTCTTCTAACGATGTTCCAGTAGGTTCGGCTAAACTATTTAATAAAGAAGTATGAAAATTGGCGCATAAATAATGTGGAGCCCCATAACGAAGAAAGAATACCCAATCGATTTTAATCGAGCTCCAGGTATCTGATTGACTTAATAAATCCCACAAAACACATTCAAGCAGTCTTTCTGATGAATCGCTGTTGGGATCATTAAACCTTAAGTTCGTATTGGGTTCATTCGTCAATCTGGCCATTTGAAAGAGAGCCACATCAGGAACTCGAGAATTCCAATTGCGTTGCGCATGTTCTGTTATAGCACCGGCCATAATCCGTTCAGGTCTCGGCAAATAGCCTCGGATAAACTGAACATTACTTAAATGAAATTGATAAGGAAGTATTTCAGGTTTGTCTATTTTAAGAAATTTCGCGCAAAGTTTAAGTTTCTCGATCTGCTCAGTATATAATTCTGTATCTAATCCGAAAAAACCATCTTGTTTAAATCTATCGAGTGCTTCACTAAAGGTTGGCATTATTAATTCCTTTTATTGTTGATTATCCTTATTTACTATTTTCCTAAAGTATAATTTATTTTTTAAATATTGAATAGATCCGTAATTAAAAATTAATTATTTTATTTAAATAGGCGTTTCGCGTCTAATTGTCAAGGGCCTAAACTAGGGAAACAAGA
>NZ_LUKY01000019.1 GCF_001881495.1 Candidatus Rickettsiella isopodorum
AAATCGTATCGGAATACTAAAAAACTGAATCAGAAAAAAAATAAAAATAAAAGAAAAGATGTGTTTCCGTCTGTGCGGGAAAAAGATAAACCCAATATAGCAAAGCATCCGTTACTTAATCAAAAAAATAATGCTAATTATTTCCAACCAATTACTCAAAACTACTTTGCTTCTAAAACACTAAAAACATTACCTAAATTTCAAACAGAAAAGCAGCTTCGGCTAACTTCTAAATCAGAATCAACAAACACAAAAGATAATTTCTTTAAAAATTCACATTTTGATAAAAATAAGAGTTTTCATAAAGCGAATAAATTTTTACCGCAAGAAAATTTAAGATTAGAGAAAACGCGATCGATATATCCTAAATTACCCTATGAACAAAATCAATCGGGCTCAAAACCGAATTCGCATTCTTTCTCTATACAGCCACACACGCCTAATACTCACAATACACTGATCTTTTTAGATTTTGTTGTTAGAAAATCTTTAAGGAATCCCATTGTGCCAGTTTCTTCAGATAAAAAATTAAACAAAAACATAAAAAGAGCTATAATACAAAAAGATAAACTTAATAATCGAACATATTTTAATTCATCAATTTCCTAAATAGTCCATAGCCTAAGAAGTTTGCTTCGTAAATATCTAACAACTAAATTGATTAAAATGATCGTATTCTGCATCGAGAATCTCAGTTTTATTTTCACGAAGAGCAGTAACCGCTAAAGCCCATTTCATTTCTTCATTCAGATCGGAATAAAGAGAGCTTTTTGATGAACCACGGCTTGTTCACTTAAGGAATGAAAATCATCCCAAAGAGGTTTATTTTTATTTTACATATAAGGCTTAGCATTACCAGAATAAGACGTGTTGCCAAGTGCTTTATGTGGTACTAATTGTCTAGTAGAATTAAGCATGTGCTAACTCCTGTTTTTCTAATTTTTCTAAAGCTTTTGAATAGATCTCAAAACCATTGAAAGCTTCAATATCTTCAGCAGCTTGACGTAAATGTTTAATTCCTTGTGGCAAATGTATAGATCTTCAAGATCTTTAACGGGTATATGTCCATTATCAAGAAGGAGGTTTAATTAGCTAAAAGAATACTGCCACATTCTAATATCATTACGAACCCTCAATATAATGTAATTTTCAAAAAAATTTGATAGTTTATAATAAAGGCTCAGATAAAAAATTTTTAAATTAATTAATTAATTTTTACAACAAAGGATTTTTTATGACAAATTTTATATTTAACATATATAGAGAAAATACCAATAATTCTTCGGACAGTTATAAGCTACCTGATCAAATATTTCCGCAAGAGGATATAACGAATTTTTCTGAAGTTTACAATTTTGGAATACCACCTAATAGTAGTAAGGATGTGCTAAACCAAAATAGGGGAATCATCCCTGGAGCACATAAACAATACCGGGTGACTAACATAGGTAGGAAGGATATCATTGCTCAAATTAGGTGGGGTACAGCAGTTCAATGGATGGGGGTCATGGGAAAACAAATAATACCTCCTGGAGAAACGAAAATTGTTAGAAATGAAGGTCGTGCATATTACTGTACTTGTTTACAGCTTATTAATGAAACTCCTTCTAGATCTATAGTGGGAGCAAGTTATGCAGGTTGGTAATACAGATGTCACAATGAATAAACCATTTGAAATTAGTAATTATGATCCTAGCTATATCCAATTTATAGATAATTACTCATTGGAAGAAGTAGATTTTAATGCAGCGCTTAAATCGGTATTAATATTTGGAATATCAAAAATACCAGGAGTAGGTGAAGGATTAGCACTGTTACTTGATATATTCTGGCCACAAAAAAAGGAAAATTTATGGGAACAAATTAAAGATAAAGTAGAAAACCTTATTGATCAAAATGCTTTGCAAATAATAGAACTAATCTTATCTGGAGATATAAAACAATTTGAAGAAAGAATAAAAACAGTAAATAGCGAAATTTTAGGAAAAAAATTAAAAGATGCTAGTAATCATTATATGAATATAGCAGAAGACTTAGTAGGGTTTGAAAAAAAATTTATTTTTGCAGATCTAAAAAGATTAGACAAAAAGGCAATTAATCTCTATGTACTGCCATTATATTCCACGACGGTATTAATGAAAGTATCCTATTATATCACTGGAATTCAAAAGGCCGAATTAATTGGATTAAACGAATCACAAACAACAAGACTTAAAAAATATTTAAATAGGTTAATCCACGATAGTAAAGGAGTTAATTATTACATTAAAACCTTAAACGAAGATCGTATCGATGCAACTTACGATGATGCCCCACCGGATGAGATATTCGACGCCATGATGTACACACGTAGCTTTACTGCTATAAATGGTCTAGAATACATCCCTATTTGGAATAAAATGGTTGAGTTGCATTCTTTAGATATGGAATGCTATGTAGATGTAATTTCCTATTCAAAATTATTTGGTCGACAGACCCCTGATTTAGCTAAACAAGCTACTGCAGTAGAAATGACACAGCCTCTGACACCTGATCTTCTAAATAATGGCCAACGCAATAAAATAAAATCTATCACTGGATACATTCGAAGGATAGGAGGGAGTCCTCGAGTAGGCGGTGGGAAAATCATCTTTGAAAATGGTACAAACTACCAATTTGGGACTATCACAAATGAATTGGTTTACAAAGAATTGAATGGTGCCTTAATTAATAATTTGGTAGTTTATGGTAATAAAGCGATAGATGAAGCAACCTTTTATTTTTCAGATGGAAGTCAACTTTCTTTTGGCGAACGGGGATACCCCCCCACATATCATGAATTTAAATTATCAGGCCATCATATCGTTTCTTTTTATATAACTAGCGATGCGCCTAGTCTTGCTGGCCAAGCAGCTAACATCGCTGTAGCTTATCAACTTACTAATAAATAACAAAATTTTCAAGTAACCCATAGATTAATTTAAATTTGTGGGTTACTTTTATTTATTTTTTATGTAGCTCATTCGAAAATTATGAGGAAGATGTTATGAACGCAGCACAACAATTAAAGCAACAAGGCCTACAGCAAGGCCGGCATAAAGACAAATTATCGCTTGCTAAAAAACAGCTTAATCAAGGAATCGATTTGGATCTTATCAAAAGTGCCGGTGGCTTTTCTGAGCAAGAATTACTTGAGTTCGAAGAATCTTAAAGATCTATATCTGATTTGGTTTTAATTCAACTTGAAAATGTCTAATTTCCCCTAAATTAACAGCTTAATTCTATGGCGCTTTTTTCTAAAGCACCATCTAAATAGAAACTATTCACATTAATTCAAAGAAGGTTTCGTGTACCAAAATTGTACCAAACTGAAATTTAATACACTTAAACTACTGTAGTTTTCACTAGCTTATTAAGTTTGCAAAGTATCGCAAGTGTTTGATTATTAATTGTTTTTTAAAAAATACATCAGCTTCGGGAGTTAGGGGTCGGAGGTTCGAATCCTCTCATCCCGACCACCCCCCATTGGCTAATTCTAGCGCGTTGTTACCTTCCTTTCGTGATCATTTTCCTCATTCCGGTTCTGATTTTTTAGCTAGCGCGGCTAATGATACGGAGCTCCAGAGCCAGTCCCTATTTTTAAGTTGGATTTATCATACGCTTTGGGTTAAAAAAGCAAACCTTTAAATTTCAGAGAAACTATCGAAATGGAGCACGAAAATCAGATATATAGGGCTATC
>NZ_LUKY01000020.1:0-5000 GCF_001881495.1 Candidatus Rickettsiella isopodorum
GCTTGACAGAAAAGATGTATGAGGTAGAATTCGCGAGCTCTTGAGTTTTTGGCTTAAGGGTGCAGAGAGAAGAGTTGAGTTGAAGTAGTGTAAGAGCTACGAAGCGACTAAGAAAATCTTAAAAGTTCATTAACAAAGTAGATGCAGTAAGCAAAGTGTGTGGGCGCTTGGCAAGAGCCGATATGAGGGCTATTAGAAGCGATTTTGATAGTTATAAGTATCAGCAAACCGAGCGCTGAGATTGTGAGAGATCATAATTTGAGTGAGACGGGATTAAACAAAAAAGTGAAGAGTTTGATCCTGGCTCAGATTGAACGCTGGCGGCATGCCTAACACATGCAAGTCGAACGGCAGCACAGTAAAGATTTCGGTCTTTATGGGTGGCGAGTGGCGGACGGGTGAGTAACGCGTAGGAATCTGTCTTGGAGCGTGGGATAACCCGAGGAAACTCGGGCTAATACCGCATGATATCGAGAGATCAAAAGCAGGGGACCGAAAGGCCTTGCGCTCTGGGGTGAGCCTACGTCGGATTAGCTAGTTGGTGGGGTAAAAGCCTACCAAGGCGACGATCCGTAGCTGGTCTGAGAGGATGACCAGCCACACTGGGACTGAGACACGGCCCAGACTCCTACGGGAGGCAGCAGTGGGGAATCTTGGACAATGGGGGCAACCCTGATCCAGCGATGCCGCGTGTGTGAAGAAGGCCTTCGGGTTGTAAAGCACTTTAGGTGGGGAAGAAAGGCAGTTGTTGAATACGCGACTGTTATGACGGTACCCGCAGAATAAGCACCGGCTAACTCTGTGCCAGCAGCCGCGGTAATACAGAGGGTGCAAGCGTTAATCAGAATGACTGGGCGTAAAGGGCGTGTAGGTGGTTAATTAGGTTTGATGTGAAATCCCCGGGCTTAACCTGGGAATTGCGTCGAAAACGGATTGACTCGAGTGAGATAGAGGGTTGTGGAATTTCCGGTGTAGCGGTGAAATGCGTAGATATCGGAAAGAACATCAGTGGCGAAGGCGACAACCTGGATCTTAACTGACACTGAGGCGCGAAGGCGTGGGGAGCAAACAGGATTAGATA
This sequence comes from Candidatus Rickettsiella isopodorum, assembly GCF_001881495.1. Lineage (NCBI taxonomy): Bacteria > Pseudomonadati > Pseudomonadota > Gammaproteobacteria > Legionellales > Coxiellaceae > Rickettsiella > Candidatus Rickettsiella isopodorum. Next base: position 1,082 of record NZ_LUKY01000020.1, read on the forward strand.
CCCTGGTAGTCCACGCAGTAAACGATGAGAACTGGCTGTGATGTGTAGGGAGCAATCTCTGCATGACGTAGCGAAGCTAACGCGTTAAGTTCTCCGCCTGGGGAGTACGGCCGCAAGGTTAAAACTCAAAGGAATTGACGGGGGCCCGCACAAGCGGTGGAGCATGTGGTTTAATTCGATGCAACCCGAAGAACCTTACCTACCCTTGACATCCTTGGGAGAAGGCAGAGATGCCTTTGTGCCGAAAGGAACCAAGAGACAGGTGCTGCATGGCTGTCGTCAGCTCGTGTCGTGAGATGTTGGGTTAAGTCCCGTAACGAGCGCAACCCTTATCCTTTATTGCCAACAGGTTATGCTGGGAACTTAAGGGAGACTGCCGGTGATAAACCGGAGGAAGGTGGGGACGACGTCAAGTCATCATGGCCTTTATGGGTAGGGCTACACACGTGCTACAATGGGTCGTACAGAGGGAAGCCAACCCGCGAGGGGGAGCCAATCCTTTAAAACGTCTCGTAGTCCGGATTGGAGTCTGCAACTCGACTCCATGAAGTTGGAATCGCTAGTAATCGCGAATCAGCAAGTCGCGGTGAATACGTTCTCGGGCCTTGTACACACCGCCCGTCACACCATGGGAGTGGGTTCTACCAGAAGGCGGTAGATTAACCTCGCAAGAGGGGATCGCCGACCACGGTAAGATTCATGACTGGGGTGAAGTCGTAACAAGGTAGCCGTAGGGGAACCTGCGGCTGGATCACCTCCTTATGAAAATAAGATAATAAACCCTAAACGCCTAAGCGCTCACACACATTGCTTACTCTTACTAGATGAATCTTCGGATTCTCAAATAAACAGAATAGACATAAAACCGAATTAGCGGGCCGAGTATTTTGATTTGGTTCAAGGCGGACGCGCTTTGAGAAGCGGAGTGTACTGGAAAGTACATGAGCATTCGAAAAGCAAGTCCAACGAAGAAATAAAACAAAAGACGAAGGCCTTAAAAAGATTGAGGGTCTGTAGCTCAGTTGGTTAGAGCACACGCTTGATAAGCGTGGGGTCGGTGGTTCAAGTCCACCCAGACCCACCAGCTTAAGACTAAATTAGAAAAGTCTTTTGGGTGCAGAACTAGAGAAGCGAAGAATTTTATTCGAGTTCAAGGCGAAAGATTGCCGAGGAACGGAGTGCACTGCGGAGTGCATGAGTACCGCAGACAAGCTTTTAACGCAGAAATCGAGTAAAAGACAAGCTTCCTAAAGTATGAGGGGCCATAGCTCAGCTGGGAGAGCATCGGCTTTGCAAGCCGAGGGTCGTCGGTTCGATCCCGACTGGCTCCACCAATACAGGCCCGAAAAGAATTGAAAGAATATAAGGAAGAGAAGGAAAAAAATAAGAAGCCAGGAAGGTAAAAGGAGATCATAGTCGTCTTTGGCGGCTATAGAGAAGTTCATTAACAAAACAGAAATCTGTAAGAAGGCGCGAAGATATAAAAAAAGTAAAATTTTTTTATGATCTTCCAAGAATGAAATAATGAAATTGTTGTAAAACAATTTCAGGGTATGTTGCATTCAGCGAAAGAACCAGAAAGAGAGGAATCCAACGAGTCAAAGCTTGCAAGCTTTACACTTAAGTTGGCGAGAAGTTTTTATGTTGCTCTTAAAAAAGTGAAATAAAAGCTGATCTAGAAAATCAAGTATTTTAGTTTAGTTCGAGGCGGGCGCGCTTAGAGAAGCGGAGTGTACTGGAAAGTACATGAGCATTCGAAAAGTAAGTCCAACGAAGAAATAAATTAAAAGACGAAGATTGTTCACCGATAAGAGTAACGAGTTGGGTTCTCAAATCAAGTAAATAAGCGCAGAAGGTGGATGCCTTGGCAGTCGAAGGCGAAGAAAGACGTGGAAGCCTGCGAAAAGCTTCGGGGAGTTGGCAAACAAGCTTTGATCCGGAGATATCTGAATGGGGAAACCCGATCTATTTTAGATAGGTCATTGTTAACTGAATTCATAGGTTGACAAAGCGAACCGAGGGAACTGAAACATCTAAGTACCTCGAGGAAAAGAAATCAAATGAGATTCTGCAAGTAGCGGCGAGCGAACGTGGAAGAGCCTTCACGAGCTAGTTAATAGGTTAGCCAAAAGGTCTGGAAAGGCCTGCCATAGAGGGTGAAAGCCCCGTCGGCGAAAATCTGTTAATGAGACTAAGCGTGAAACCAAGTAGGGCGGGACACGAGAAATCCTGTTTGAAGATGGGGGGACCATCCTCCAAGGCTAAATACTCTCGACTGACCGATAGTGAACCAGTACCGTGAGGGAAAGGCGAAAAGAACCCCGGTGAGGGGAGTGAAATAGAACCTGAAACCGTCTGCGTACAAGCAGTAGGAGCTCCGCACTTAAATTACTTTGTAGACCAGTGAATAGAAATATGAAACTGAAAAATAAAGAAGACTATTAGAAGTAGTACTCGCAGCAATGGGATTTTTGACAAGGCGCCGTGAAAATGAGTAACCGGAGTGTATTAACCATACATGAGGATTGCGAATTGAGCGGTAACGCAGAAAAAAATTCAAGTGCGAAGAGTATATTTTAGATAGTACACAGAGTAATTAAAGTGCGGAGTGACTGCGTACCTTTTGTATAATGGGTCAGCGAGTGACTTTTAGTGGCAAGCTTAACCGAATAGGGTAGGCGAAGGGAAACCGAGTCTGAATAGGGCGTTGAGTCGCTAGGAGTCGACCCGAAACCGAGCGAGCTAGCCATGTCCAGGGTGAAGCTTGGGTAACACTAAGTGGAGGCCCGAACCCACATCTGTTGCAAAAGATGGGGATGAGGTGTGGCTAGGAGTGAAAGGCTAAACAAGCTCGGAGATAGCTGGTTCTCCTCGAAAGCTATTGAGGTAGCGCCTCGTGTTAACGACTAGGGGGTAGAGCACTGTTTCGGTAAGGGGGTCATCCCGACTTACTGAGCCGATGCAAACTTCGAATACCTAGTTCGTGATGCACGGGAGACACACGGCGGGTGCTAACGTCCGTCGTGAAAAGGGAAACAACCCAGATCACCTGCTAAAGTCCCAAAAGTTAGGTTAAGTGTGAAACGTAGTGGAAAGGTTTAAACAGCCAGGAGGTTGGCTTAGAAGCAGCCATCCTTTAAAGAAAGCGTAATAGCTCACTGGTCGAATCGGTCTGCGCGGAAGAATGAACGGGGCTCAAACCTAATACTGAAGCAGTGAATGTCATTGGTTTTTGACCGATGATGTGGTAGAGGAGCGTTCGGTAAGCCGTTGAAGGTGACCTGTAAGGGTTGCTGGAGGTATCCGAAGTGCGAATGCTGACATGAGTAACGATAATGCGGGTGAAAACCCCGCACGCCGAAAGTCCCAGGATTCCTGCGCAACGGTAATCGACGCAGGGTGAGTCGGCCCCTAAGGCGAGGCGGAAACGCGTAGTCGATGGGAAACAGGTTAAAATTCCTGTACTTTTATAGACTGTGATGGGAGGACGAAGAAGGCTAGGTTAGCCGGAGACTGGTAGTTCCGGTTTAAGCGAGTAGAGAGAAGCTCTAGGAAAATCCGGAGTTTCGTTAATCTCGAGACGTGATGACGAGTTGTTAACCTCGGTTAATGACGAAGTAATTGATGCCCTGCTTCCAGGAAAACTCTCTAAACTTCAGGTCTATAGGAACCGTACCGCAAACCGACACAGGTGGACAGGTAGAGAATACTAAGGCGATGAGATAACTTGGGTGAAGGAACTAGGCAAATTGGCACCGTAACTTCGGGAGAAGGTGCACCTTTTTTGGTGATTGGGTTTACCCCAAAAGCTGAGGGAGGTTGAAATAATCAGGTGGTTGCGACTGTTTACCAAAAACACAGCACTCTGCGAACTCGAAAGAGGAAGTATAGGGTGTGACGCCTGCCCGGTGCCGGAAGG
>NZ_LUKY01000021.1 GCF_001881495.1 Candidatus Rickettsiella isopodorum
GGAATCTCTGGAATCTCTGGAATCTCTGGAATCTCTGGAATCTCTGGAATCTCTGGAATCTCTAGAATCTCTAGAATCTCTGGAATACTCTCGTCTATTTTCCTGGCCTTGTATTTCTTTTGCTTTTGCTAAAGGAGACATTTCAGTAATAGCTCGATCGACTTTTATAATCAGCTGACGTAACACCGCATCATTAAAGCGAAAATTATCGCTGAGTTCAGCCATAGCCTCTTTCCCGCATTCTATATTCATTAGAATATAATGCGCCTTAGGAAGCTTATTAATAGGAAAACAAAGCTGTCTACGACCCCAATCTTCAAGACGGTGAACCTGTCCGCCGCTATTTTTAACAATGGCCGTATAACGTTGAACCATAGCAGAAACCTGATCACTTTGATCAGGATGAATTAAAAGCACTATTTCATAATGACGCATAGTATCTCTCTCGGTTAAAAGCCTCCCAACTCACGTGGTGAGGCAAGTATATACTTAAAGGACTACCCTAAAAGCGGGCCTATTATACGGTCGGACCCTTTAAGATGCAATAAATCCCTACTGCTTGACAGGCCTTTCCTTGCCACCTAGCATTCAGCTTTAAATTTAATCATTACCTCTAATCTATCCTATGGATTTAGCGCCTATATTAGCCTTGGTTAAGCAAGACCTTGACCAGGTCGATACCCTAATCGATAACTGCCTTTACTCTGATATTCCTTTGATACCAGAATTGGCGAAGCATCTTATTAATAGTGGTGGTAAGCGCTTACGCCCATTAATTGCCCTACTCAGTGCGAAGGCCTTTGGCTACCAGGGAGAGGGGCATAGGCAGCTTGCGGCAAGTTTAGAACTCATCCATACAGCGACCTTATTACATGATGATGTCATTGATGGTTCAGAGCTACGCCGTGGCAAAAAAACCGCCAATAGTTTATGGGGGAATTCCGCCAGCGTTCTAGTCGGGGACTTCCTATACTCGCGCGCCTTTCAATTGATCAGTCAAATCAATAATTCGCGTGTGCTTACATCGCTCGCAGATGCCACGAACACATTATCCCAAGCAGAAATTTTACAATTACTTAGTTGCCACAATGCTGATGTAGATGAAGCCTATTGCTTAAAGATTATCCAAGGTAAAACGGGCGTACTTTTTTCTATCGCCGCAGAACAACCCGCTATTCTAACTGCACGACCCGAAGCTGAAATTTCAGCCATGGCCCATTATGGCGTACATCTAGGTATTGCCTTTCAATTGATTGATGACGCACTCGATTATTCCGGAAGCAGTCTACAACTCGGCAAAAGCTTAGGCGATGATTTAGCCGAAGGTAAACCGACACTCCCCTTAATCTATGCGTTGCAACACGCGAATGCTACGCAAGCACAGCTCATAAGGGAAGCGCTCACACAAGGCAGTCAAAAACATTTGACCGCTATTTTAGATATCATGCAATCTACATCTGCTCTCAATTACACACGGCGCCTCGCCCAACACCATATTCAACAATCCTTGATCCATTTAGATAGCATTCCTGATTCAGATTATCGTCAAGCCCTGGCCCAACTGGCTAAGTTTGCCATTGAACGCACTTATTAAGTTTATAAAATAAGCCGTCTTTTTATAGCCTATTTAAATTCATAATAGTTTAGGTGTCTAATTAGCACTTTTTATTCGAAAACAATTAAATCGATTAAGGTTATTTTAATAAAATCTACTTATAATTAAGGGGCGAAAAATCTTTCTTAAAAAAACTCTATGGCAAAAATATTAAAAAGTACTAACAAGAATTTAAAGAATTTTGAATATTTACGTAAATTAAACGATAATAATAGTTCACATGGAATTTATCTTTTAAAGAAAGTAAAAAATAATAAACTAAAAAGCCTATGGGTTGCTAAATTTTTAAATCAAAAAAAAGAAGCTCAACTAGAAGCGCTTTCCCAAGACTTGTTCCGCTTGATACTTCCTCAACAACCAAAAACACGCTGGGGGCAAATACCTGGAAATGAAGCGCTTATAAGCCAATCCATTGAATATTATGTGCTCTCCAAAGCAATACTTAACTTTAAAGATAAATTTTTTTTCTCTCCAAAAAATAATGAATCCATACTCAATCATAGCATTACCGGATTGGCGGCTACACAAGTTTTAGCATTATGGTTAAATGAAATCGATTTTAAAGCGGGCAATGTCGGTATCGATCCCGAGAAAAAAATAGTTATAAAAATTGATGGGGGTTTAAGTTTTATTTCATTAAACCCTAATTTCAGCTATTTACACCAAGGAAATTTTAATATTACTACAGAGGATCTTGAAGCACTGCCTAATTTAGTAAACTATGAAGCTTGTAATTGGTTACAACAAATTCGATGGGACTTGAATAAAAAACATAGTATAAAAACAGTACCGACAGAATTAGACAAAAAGATCAACCAAAGCCCTCAGTTTAAAAATGAATTATATCAAACTATCTTACGCATTATTTCATTACCTGATGCGCTTATTCATTTTTTTACCCAATGTTATATAGCCCAGCACAGCGATGCACAATTATTTTCAGACTTTATCATCCAAAGAAAACATCAACTAGAAGCTGCCGCGAATAATATTCTCGCTTTTGATAGTTATCGTCAAAGCAATCAAGCAAGAAAAGATATAATGACTTATTTAAACTATCTAAGAAACTTTAAAACCATGGGTAAATCTGTTTTACTCACTGATTTTACAAATAAAAGTAACCTTAATGTCGAAATAATCATCATTGAAAATTTTAAAAAAAATAGAATAAATAATTTTCCTAGAATACTTAATACGTATCGCACTCGCTTAAACCATACGATTGATTTATTCTCTGAGAAATTTGAAGACTGGCTACTGCCTTTAGATCGAGAAAAAATTACTTCAAATATCGAATTTTTAAATAAAATTGTAACGGAATATTCGACTTCACCCTCATTTTTAATGAAAAATACATTTTATACGACATTAGAAAAAGTTAAAAATATCCTTAAAAAAGAAAACGCACCAGAAAGTTCGCTTATTTCAGATTTCATCTTATCCATTAACACCTTGCTGAATGACAGAGACCATCTAAAACAAAAAAAATCTCTACCGATTTTGGAAAAAAACAAAACGATTCAACCATCCATTTCGATAAGTTTTTTTAATAAAAAACATCAAAAAATATCAACCGACCATCAATCTAACTCACCTTGCGCCAGTACTCGTATTATTTAGTTATTTATTTTTTCGATCTAAACTATTTTTTACTAAAAAATAAGGTGTATTAATATGCTATTAGAACTTTATCATGCTGCTAAAGCAGGAAAACTGCGCGCTATGTACATTTGAATAGCGACTCTCTTAAAAAAGCAGCGGAAAAAAATGGTGACAAATTGTCTACACTTGAATCGCGTCGCTTAACTTAGAGCTAGCTGAATGAAACCAAAGCTGATAGAATTCCTCGAAATTTTTGACCTATTTCGTCAATTGCGGGGTGTAGCTCAGCTTGGTAGAGCACTAACTTCGGGAGTTAGGGGCCGGAGGTTCGAATCCTCTCATCCCGACCAGCCTATCCCACAAAAAAGACTTAAAAATTAACCTATTTCGTTCATTCTATTCCATTCAATTATTTTCCAACCTGGCTTACATAAGCACCATGTACCAAATTTGTACCAGTTACTAAATGATCAGCAGCTTTCTTGAGATTGCTCTTTCACTTCTGAATAAAACATATGAATATTCATTTTTTTAGTTAAGGCAGTAATCTCTGTTTTTACAGATTCGTGAAATTCATAGTGACGTTATTCTAAATGTCTTATTAATGAAGTACCCGGTTATTTATTCTTCTTGCTTGAACTAAATTAATTTTTAGAATTTTTTAATAAAATATCGACAAACCTGCTAAATTTTAGTAAATTATTAATTGATGCTTATTTTTTTAATACTTTTAGTATTAAAAAAATAAATTGCTGAAAAATATTAATTTAACAATTCATTAGATAATTTAATTAATTATTTTAATCTTATCTCATAAAAAAATTTAAATAAGAAACCTAAGATAAAAGGACTTAACTATGCTACAAATAGAAAATAGAACTCAAAAATTTTATCGTTATTCTAAGTTAATTCAATTACAAGAGATAGAACATTCCATTAAACAAAGAATTTCTTCACGCATTAAACGAGCGCCATCTGTTAATACACTTGTCGAAGCCACTGCAAAAAACGATTTTAGTTATTGGTTAAGTCAAGAAGATATTGCTGATATTGCTCGGATAGAATATAACCAATTCCGCACTAGAACCGAAAACAATGCTGAATTTGAAATATTAGGTTCAATGACGCAATTATCTTCTACCGTAAAATCATTTCAAGAAAAAATTAAAACGAATAAATGGAGCAAAGCTTTGCTTACGTTAATTATGAATCTTGAAAATTTACATTGGGTTACTATGCTTATATCGTATAAAAATAATAATTATGTTGCCTATTACGTAGATTCAAAAAATAATCCTATTCCTCAAAATTATTTTGAATTGCTTTATAATCCATATCTAATACATCCAATAATAAATCTAAACTCAGGCTATATGCAACAAAAAGATGGCTTCAATTGTGGTTTATGGGCACTCGAAAATGCGGTGGTTCTAAATGCAATGTTTGATCACAAGGAACCACTTGATTGGTTAAGTAAAGCATTGAGACGGGTGCACGATAAAAATTATTTTGAAGGGAAAAGAATATTATTATCCGAAAAACTCATCAATGATCCTCTATGGAAAGAACGCCATTTAAATTTTGTGCATCCTGATGAAATATCTAAAAAAACGCAATTATTAGATGATTCATTTACTCTAGATAAGCTTGAACATGACTCTAAACGATTAAAAGCCTCGCCCAACAAAGAAAAAGAAAAGGTTGCGGCTTTATTAGAGATCTTTGTGACCACGTTTTTAAGCTTTTTCTTAAAAACTATAGGGGTTTATCATCTACTTGCTAAGGAAAAACGATTAACAGCGGAAGCACTTAAAGTTGAAATAAAAACGGGGGCTACAAGCGCTTTATTCGGTGTATATATTGCCGATAGCCTTGTAGGTCTAATTCCTGCTTTGGTTGCTTCATTGAGAGCAATAAGTGGTAAGTATTATATATCAAAAGATAAGGCGCAAAAGATAACCCATTTTTTTTCTAATGTAGAATCAGAAAATTTAGATTCTATGCTAGCTGAAGTAGCTGTTAATATTTTTTACAGCTTTGAAAGTCAATTTATGCAGGTAACGGACAAAGCAGGTGAAAAAGTGGCAATAGAGAAACTCGCAGAGGACGCAGTCGAGCGAATATTCAATGCTATAAACAAGCTTTATGATGTTAACTGCGTTTTTTCTAAGCAATTGCTAGAAGAAAGTGTGTTAAAAGGGGCATCGGAAAAATTTTTCGATCCTAATCTTAAAGAGATCGCACTGACAACTTCAGGTTATGTGATTCTAAACAAAGAAGGAAAAAAAATTAACACCAGTAAATTATATGAACATACAGGTTTAGTAGAACTTAGTGCAAATGACCAACCTAATAAATTTTATGCAACTAAAAAGTATTCACATCATAAATATGGCTATCGCCGTCTATTTGATTGGGAAAAAGAAGTCAGCGGCGAATTGAAGAAAGACCTGAAAGAACAATATATCAATGATCAATTTCTTCAGGAAAATGATATTTCTCAATTTCATTTAAGAAAATATTCTTATGTTTTGTCTCAAGAAACTAACCAAGCAGAAGCATCGCGCCTTTTAGATAAAATTAAAAATCATCAATTTCCACAACCAGTTATTAAGGATCAGAATAATAAAAAGCCTATTTATTTTAATTTAAGAAAACCGGTAAAAAACTTTAGTGGAAGGATTGAGATTCTTAAAAATTTGCATCGTACGCTGATATCGGAAAGAACGATAGCCATAGTGCCTAATTGGTCAACTTTCTCGATTTCTTCGGATAAAGATATAGCAGACACGCATGGTAGCGATTCATCATCAGCTTCGAGTGGCTCCCTATTATCCATTAGTGGGTTAGGAGGAATAGGCAAGACACAATTAGCTTTACGCTATGCTGAACTCTATGCGCATCATTATGATCATAATGTGTTATGGATCGATGCAGAAACTATTGAAAATATAGCCTATTCTTTTAAAAAACTCTCTAAAAAGCTAGAAATTTCTATCAGTGAATATGGACAAGAAAAAACACTTGAAGAAATTGTAGAAAATGCTTATGAGTATTTTTCAGATAGAAAAAGTTTATTTATTTTTGATAATGTTGAGAATTACCGTGCAATCGAAATTTATTTACCTAAATCGAGACCTGACAACAAACCCACGGTGCTTATAACCTCACGTTATGGCAATTGGGATAATGTCGCAACTACGATGAAGCTTAATGTATTTACCGAAGATGAAACCCAAGAACTTATTAAGAAATCATTAGGCTTAGATGAGAATACTCCACTTGAAAAAATACTGGAATTAAATCAATTACTTCAAGGCTTGCCGTTAGCACTACAACAAGCGCTTGCTTACATTAAATTGAGAAGATCTACTGATAGTCTTTTTTCATTTCAGGATTATATTGAACTGTATAAAGAAAAAAAGAAAGAATTATTAAATTTTGATTTTACAAAATATTCTAACGATCCTTATTTAGAAACAGTTTTTACGACATGGCTTATTACGTTATGTAAAATCAAATCTAATTCGATAGGTGAAGATGCAATAGAAATTTTAAATATTATGGCTTATTTAAATCCAGATAGTATTTCCATCAACAAATTTGAGTATTTAAATAAAATTTATTTTCCAAAATCATACGATCTCGTTAGTATTACCTTTTTATTAAACAGTTATTCTATGATTAATTCGCATGGAAAAGAAGGTGTATATACCATTCATCGATTAGTTCAACAGGTCATACGGATTAATCTCGAAGAACATCAGGAAAAGTTTAAAGCGATAGTCGAAAAAACACAACTACTATTTTGGCATTGGCAATTTGCTTTTAAAAAAAATCAAGAAGTTTTCTTCCACTATCTACATTTTTTAATCTATATGGCAGAACATAAGGAGCTTATTGGTAGCTTGTTGTTTGGTCATCCAGAAAAAATACTATTTGATAATTTAATTCTTAAAAATGAGAAACAGCGTCATTATTTTATTGATTTAGCCTACTTGAAATTTCCAAAGGAAAAATTTCTTAAGTTTGCAGGAGACGCAATTGCCTACTATATCAAATGTGGTTTATTTTTCTCTTTATCGGAAATACTCAATTATCTCGAAAAAAAATGGTCTATAAAAAGTTTTTCAAAGGAAAATATTAATTATATTAGCGAATATATTAATAATTTAAAGAATTCTAAGCTAAAATTAAATCGATTTTCGACTAATCCTGAAAAACAAGCAAGACAAAGAAGCGCGCTTTTACTCTATGCTGAATTTAATCACAAAATATTTGGGAATTTTTTTTTCAAATATGCTGGCTGCTCATTTCAAAGTTTAAAGAGAAGTATTTGTTTATCCTCTGAAGCTGAAAAAAAGATCAAAGAGCACAGGAATCAAGCGATTAAATCTCATTTTAAAAAAGTAGAACACATCTCTCGTTATATCAGTTCAGCGTTGATGAC
>NZ_LUKY01000022.1 GCF_001881495.1 Candidatus Rickettsiella isopodorum
CCTGACTGTTAATCATACTCTCGACTGCCTCTGCTTTAATTAAAGTTCTATAAAAACAATCAGTTACTTACTAAAACCGTTGATCAAAAAAGTCTTGACGCGAACTTTGCGCGTCAAAATTTCTACTCTAATAAATCAATTCGCAAAGCTTCTATTAAATTAAACTCACTCCCAATTTAGTCCCGTATCACGTAGCTTTTCCAATCACTTTTCAAGGGATGCCCAAGGATCAAATCTTTGAGTGCCAAAATAGCTTGTTGAATACGTAATTGATTAGCGGCGGTCGCGGGGAGCAACTTTGCCACCACGCGACCATGTTTAGTCATAACGATTTGCTCACCTTTTTCAACTTTATCGAGTAACGCTGAAAAATGCGCCTTGGCTTCAAGCGCCTATCGTTTTCATATCGACCTCGCTAAATTAAACGAGTTAATCATAACGCATCCGATTAACCCGTAATCACCTCGGTTAATAAGTCATTAGTAATAGATTTAATGACGCTCTTTTTTGCGCATTGGGATACCCAAAATACGCTAACACTTCAATCGAGGTGTAACGCTTATTACATTTTGGACAATGTCTTCTGCGTAAGATTTTTCTCCCCTCCCCTGTTTTACGTGAATTAATAACACGAGTTTTGGCATATTCACAAAACGGATTTAAACACTTCATCGTTTTATTTCCTATAACGTTACATAAAGAAAAAAATTTAATCCTTTAATATTGAGTAATTTTTAAAATTTTTTAAGTCTCTAAGCTAAGTTTAAACCTTTTTTTAGTGGGCAAAACTACAAAATAAGCTTTCGCTGCTCTAGTCTGTTACAAACGACGTATCGTCCCTGACTGTATGACATAACGCCTTAAATGCTTAGGATCATTTTTTACTAATTTACGCCTCATTTTTAATTTTTTATGCCGCATTTTTTTATACAATCGAAACTCTCTTACCAATGGAAAACAATTAATCAGTAATGATAAAAATCGTGAACGTTTTAACATTATTTATTCCTTAAAATGAATTATAAATTTAGTTGTACGAAAATCTATTATTAGGTTTATTTTTCCTCCTTAGTGTTTAAATGATTAGAATTTAAGATTTGCTTTATATCCCTAGGTCTAGGAATATATTCAGTAAAACCATTTAATTTATTTTGATGTTCAATTTGTCCAGTTAAATACTGCGGTACTATTGCCAATTTTTTTAACGCATAATTATTTCGATAACGACGTTCAAATTCTTTTTGTAAAAAAATCAACTCTCGTTCTGGTTGTTGACATAAAAAAATCCATCCACCCATATCTCTAATCACACCGTGAATCAATGGATCGGCGAATATCACACTCTCGTAATGACCCACTTGACGAATGGTAGTAATAACTTCTATCCAAGCCGCTAAACTTTTGCTTTCTGTATCACCTTCTATTGCTCTTATCCAATCGGCAGGACTTGGAAAATTTCTTTTGGCATAGTCTGGATTTTTTAAAAAATCCCATAAAGTTGATTCAAACACGAGGAAAGAATATTTTTTTAAACAATTCCAATAGGTATGTAACAATAACGAAGAAAGTTTGCGATTATACACTTCAGCTAGGACCATTAATCCTTGAGTAAATTTCTCCTGGTCCTGCGTGATCATAAAATTTTTTTTCCTTTTAATAATTGAAAATTATTTTGTTTATTAGAGGGTTGATCATGGTCTAAAGCGGTAGTCAACCATTTTTTAGCGATTTGTACATTATGTTCAAAAGTAATCGGAAATGAATGACGTGCAGAAGAAAACTGCAATTTTTGTTGTTGTTCTTTAGCCAGCCAAGCATGAATATGTCTCAAAATATTAGCACGTTGTTTACGTTTATCAGGATTAGCAACATTCCAAATAACCAGCTTGTGCAATTCTTTTAGAACATCAATTTCACTATAAATACTCTGCCATTTTTTAAACTCTTGGTGTGTTACCTGATAAACAACATTCCCATCGAGAGGTATCGTTAATAAAAATTCTGAGCTTGAGGCATGGGAATGATTGATATTTATAGGCAAACGTTCTTGGGGTTGGGATTGTGAGCCTTCAGTCTCTTCCTGTTCCTGTTCCTGTTCCTGTTCCTGTTCCTGATTAGAGCAAGGCTTAGCCCTTGATTGCTTAGAATCTTTTACTTCATATTGGTGTAAGGTTTCTGTAAAAGCTAATGCAAAGGCTTTGCCTAAGCCTCTAATAAACGACTCTAATTTATAATAGGCTTCATTTTTCAATGCACATTCTGGAATTTCATCCCAATGTACCGCCCAACTTCTCACTACATTAGGTGACTGTGGTTTATTGTATTTAATCGCATTAGGAATAAAAATAACACGCGCTTTCAGATCCGCTTTCACCAAGCCTTGAGTCATCACTTCTTTCAACGCACGTTGAAATCCTATTAATGACCACGCTAATTCTTCTGCCATAGCACCCGCACCTGCGCGATAAAGACCAGGAATTGAGGTTGTGTGCGGATTACTTAACAGATAAAGAAAAAGTGCCTGGCCGCTAGGTTTGATCGGGGTTAACGATCGAAATTTTTTATCACACCAAATTCTGACATCTAACATTCGATAACGCATAATTTCCCTTATTCAATGAAATAGACTGAGAACTTATTGGTAAACCATCAGCTTGCGCTTTACTTGCGGTAATTTTCTTTTTAATCGTTTGTTTTGATTAGATAACACCGGGCTTAATTTAGCCGCCTTAGAAATACTTATCTTTCGTTGATCGACTTGAGATATTAATTCAGTGCTCGCATAAAGCTTTACTTTTTTGGCATTTTGATAAGTAAAATGACTACCAAAGCCTAATCGATTGGCGATTAATTGACGTAAGGGTGTCATTTTTTTCTGCATAACTTGTGCATCTTTATTCACAAGTCGAGTCTTTTTATCATTTTTTTTGCTGATATTTCTTTTTTTTCTTAAATCAACTTGGTTTTTTAATTTAGCCAGATCAGTCCGATAGCCTTGTCGATTACCTAAAAATTTTTCTAATGCCATGCCTATGTCAACACGTTCACTGATCAGAAAATTTTTAACGAATAATTCACTCATGTAATGACCATCGGCTAAATCAGATAAAGAAACTCGCCAAGCTGGTATCGTTTTTTTTGTATAGTATTTATATAAATAAAAAATTTTTTCACCAAAGATCAACGTATTCTCTTCATCAACACAAATAGGGCGATGCTTATGAAGTGGAATCGATTTATCTTCATCAGAAATTGATAGTGTATATTTTTCAGATTTTATGCGTTCTATAGCCACATAAACCAATTCACAAGGAGGTAAATCAAACTTAGGTAATTGTAAGGTTAAATGTTTTAAACGCTGCACAATATGAAAAGGTACTAAATCTTTCCAATTAATTTCACCCCCGGTTAAATATTCAATTTGTAAAGCATATTCTAAAGGTATCTTGCTCACCCCTTTGATCCAGGCGTAGATATGTTCACGATGAATACCTAACTTTTTTGCCATATGTTTAACTGAACCTAAACTATAAATTGCTTTATCTAACATTGCTTCCTGCATGAACTCACATCCTTTTATTTTCGTTCTACAAAAAGTCTAACCAATAAAAATTAAATTTTTTTACTTCATAATTGGTATCTTAGTGCGATCAAGTAAATACTTAGTGAGAATTAGGAACAGCTATGCAACCTCGTTTAATTCGCTTACGTGATGCCGCAAAATACTTAGGTATGGATAGAAATCGATTTAATAATGAAGTAAGACCTTTTTTAGTCACACTAAAAATTGGCCAACAAGGAGTTGCTTTTGATCGCTTGGATCTTGATCAATGGGCTAATGAATTTAAGAAACATCAAGGCAAACCTGCACAACGAACAATGCACTGGCAACATCATGGAATGCTAACCTTACTAAGAGAAAAGAAACATTCGACTCTCACAAAAAAAATAGTGAATGAAGAATTTCAACAGTTGGTTGATGAACTTTTGGAAAAAAAAACTAATCCTAGCAACCATAAAACGAATTAAAAATTGCAAATGTTATCAACACTCAAATACTGCTATCACTTGGATTATCACGCATTGAGTATGATTGTTACGGAATGAAGTAATGGGAAAAAAACGTAGCCCTGGACTAGTTAAAAGAGGTTCAATATGGCATATCAATAAAAAAATTTATGGTCGACGAATTTCAGAAAGCACACGCTCATCATCATTAGCAGAAGCAGAGCGATATTTAATGCATCGACTCGAAGAAATTCGCCAAGTCAGTATTTACGGAATAAGACCGACTCGTTGTTTTCGGCAAGCTGCGCTTAAATTTCTAAACGAAAATCAACATAAAGCAAGTTTACGTACCGATGCACGCTTATTAAAACAGTTGGATCCGTTTATCGGTGATTTGGCACTGACAGCGATCCATCATGGCAATCTAGAATCCTACATAAAGGCACGTAAATCAGCTGGAGTAAAAAATCGAACCATTAATTATGGATTGCAAGTGGTGCGTCGCATTTTAAATCTCGCTGCTCAAGAATGGTTAGACGAAAATGGTCTAAGTTGGATAGCCAGTGCGCCAAAAATTCGCTTGCTACCTGAGCAAAATAAACGTTTACCCTACCCTTTAGCAAAAGAAGAAGAAAAACGCTTGTTTGATCATTTACCGACTCATTTAAAACAGATGGCTCTATTTGCAGTGAATACCGGTTGTCGAGATCAAGAAATTTGTCGCTTACAATGGAGTTGGCAAGTGATCGTACCTGAACTAAAAACCTATGTTTTTATTATTCCTGCCAGCTTAGTTAAAAATCGTCAGAATCGATTGGTTATTTTAAACCAACAAGCCAAGCAAGTGATCGAAGAACAACGTGGTAATCATCCGATATTTGTTTTCACTTATCGCAATAAACCTTTATCACGAATGTTAAATTCGGCATGGCTACATGCACGAACTAAAGCCCAGCTTCCACAGGTACGCGTGCATGATCTAAAACATACGTTTGGTCGTCGCTTACGTGCAGCAAATGTCAGTTATGAAGATCGACAAGACTTACTCGGTCATAAAAGTCAACGGGTGACTACGCATTATTCCAGTGCGGAGTTAGCCAATTTAATTTCAGCCGTTAATTCTATTGAGGCACGAGCAAGTAGCACCAGTATTTTAACTTTATTGAAAAATCCAGTGTGACGAAGGGTACGATTAAAAATGATTCCCACTAAAAATTTATAATCGATGAAATACTTTATGTTGATTTAAATTTTCTTAAAAAATTTATTCCTTTATGATTGTTAATCAATTCGCTTTTATCGTTAGTAAAGGCAACGATTGCTTATGCTTCAGTCTACCAAGGAAACTATCCTATGAATACCTTAAATAGAGTGCGCATTTATTCAACTCTAGAGATTTATGATCCGATAATGACTCGATCCTATTCTGCATCCGAGGATGATCTCATTGCCTCAGCACTGATAAAAGAAAACATGGGTAGCGTTCATACGAATTCTTCGTTGGTGCAAACCTACATCGCGACTTGTCTTACTCAAAAAAATATTAAGCTCGATAAAATTAAATCGATTGAAAAAACACAGCAAGAAACTCGTGAACATGCAAGGCATTGGTTAAATCATCTGGTTCCGAAGATTAATGCTACCTATACCGATGTATCAGGATTTTGCAATCTATCGAGTTCTTATTGGGAAGATTTAATTAAATTTGCCGCTGAGATTCAAGAAGCCAATGATACAAACGCACAAAATTTTAAATTAGGCATCTCTGATCTTAAAGAAACTATTCAAGATAAAGAAAGTAAAACCCAACAACTTATTGATAAACTCTCATTGTTTAGAACCGATTTAGAGTCTGATAATCATAATTTTCAGAGTATTGTTGCCGATGCCGATCAAATTTATGCCGGTAGTGAAGGAGAAATTGCGATAACTCGAAAAAATATTGACGCAATAACGACCGCCATCGATAAAAATATAGGCCTTATTGCCGGTGGAGCAGTTGCAATAGTAGGTGGAATCGTAATGATAGGGATAGGCGCTATTGGGTCAGTCGTGACGGGTGGAGCAGCAGTGAAATTAATCGTAGCCGGTGTTATTACCACCGTAACCGGAGTCGCTATGGTAGCTGCTGCCTCCATTGATCTAGAAAACAAACAACGCGACTATGGGCAAGCATTACAAAAAATGAAACAACTTGAAGATGAAATGGCGGCATTGGAAAACACCAAAAATCATTTTACTGCATTAACCACTCATAATACCCATGCGCATACCGCGGTAGAGAATATGCGCCAAGCATGGGTTACTATTAAGAATAATTTTCAAGAATTAGAAAGCTCAGTCACTATTATTAATCCCGAAAGACGCTTTATGCTAGTGAATAAACTAAAAACGGCACAGAAAAATTTTGATGATTTAAAACAACAAGCAGTAAACGCGCAAAAAAATGGTAGTTTAGAAGTTAAGGTTGATTCTGAATTAGCGAATTCACTGAGACTGGCAAAAATATTCTATTCTTTCCCTGCGCTCAGTATATCAACCAAACGACTTGCTAGTCCTCAACCTTGGATATTACCGTTAACCGAGCTTGCCGACTTAACTTGTTAAAACATCACTACTTCTATTTATAAGGATTATAAAATGAACCATTTTATCTTCGAGGATAATCAACAATCTGCTCAGCCTATTACGCAAACGATCAAATCTTTAGCGCCTGCCGATTTTCCTATCGCGTTGAATCAGGTGATGACAGGACAAAGTTTGGGTCAAGCCAAAGCGATTACTTTGTTACTACAAAAAAATATCAAACTAGAAAAATTATTAGATATAAAAATCCTACAGACACAAATGCGTGATATTGCTCGATCGTATCTCGATGAGTATATTCCTAAAATCTTGGCTCTTTTTACTGAAATAACTGGCTTTTATAATTTTTTTGATAGTTATTACCTCGATATCAATGAGTTTTTTAATACACTTAATGAAGCAGATGAAAGTGAAAAAACAGGTTTAGCGGCAGATGTAATTGAAGCAATTGAAGATTTAATCAAGCTCATGGTAGAAAAAAAAGATAACTCTAATACACTCGCCACCGAACTGCAAAAATATCTCAATGATCAACTAAAGCTAACAGATACGCTAAAAAATACTCAGAAAATAGCCGAACAGCTTTATATTGGCGAACAAACTGAAATAGTACCGCTACAAACGTTACTTAAAACACTAGCGAAAGAAATTAACGAGAATAATGCTCAGATTGCCAGTGGCGCTTTGCATTCAACCAAAAATATTTTAAAAATATCAACCTCATTGATTACTGAATATATACCTGATAAAAAACCGCAACCTAAACCCGATCTGTCAAAACCGCAAATTAAACCCACTAAAGAAATTAAAGCGGCGCCTACTCCTATCATCACCGGTAATATCCAAGTATTTTCAGATAACAAACCCGTGCCTTCCCTTTATCAAGCAAAATTACAACATACACTGATTCAATACAGAGAGTGCATTGAAAAACTAAAAAAATACAGTATCGAAACGGCTGTTTATATCGCATTGATTCAACAATGGGATAGCTTCACTAAAACTATAAGCCTGCTTGAAGATAGCATAAAATATCTTGCTGTGGCTTGGCAGGGATTAACCGATAATTTTTCTTTATTAAAACAAAAATTTGTAACCCAACTAGATACTAACGATATTGAATATATTAAGCAGCAATGGTCATTAACGCACAACGATTTATCTGCTCTGCATGAAAAAGCGATCAATTTTCAAAATTCGGTTCATTTAGAGGTAGTCAGTACGATAGATGCTTATGACCGAAACCTATTGGGTATACCCCGAGTAAAAAATGGACGTTTTATGCAAACGATTATTGCTGAAAATTCAAAAGATAACTCAGAAGCGTAATTTGTTCATCGACACAAAAAAAGGAACTGCTCATCATGTTTAATTTAGCCCGATCCAACGACATTAACCCCGCCTATTTTTCCTATTCCGCCATAAATTTATCCACAGATGTAATGACGCCACTCATTCATATCATTCGTGATTATGATCCAAGTTTTAGAAAAAACTATCAAATGCTATCAGATACATTACCTGGCGTGTTAACAGGAGATACTTTAGCTATCCAGCAATTTACTGAAATATTAAACTCGATTAACGATAAAGTAACGTATATCAAAAGCCAATCCATTACCACCCGAAATCAACTCAGCAATATCCGCGATGATCTAGCGCAATCTATTCGCGATACAAAAACTACGCTTGAAAAATTGACTGCAGAAAAAGAAGGGCTAAATGGCCAAAAAGAAGTGATCGAGCGACAAATTAAAGCCAAAAAAGCTGAAATTGATGGGTATATGACGGTATTCTGGATCTTCAGTTGGATTATTGCACTAATTTTAGAAAGTATAAAACCTTTCGATGCGGCATTGAATGAAATTAAAGATAAATTAGTAGCAAAGGAACGAGAAATAGAAAATCTGGATAACAATGAAAAAAAAATACAACAATTATTGGATCAATCTATAGAGTTATTCAATTCAAATCAGCAACTATGCACGCAATGCGATGCAATGCAAGGTAATATTAACAATATCCAAGACTCTTTAAAAAGAATCGATCTCGAATCGCATTTCTTGAAACCTAAATTAATGACTCTGGAAAAAGATTGGTCAGGATTAATGAACATTACTCATACGAATTAATAGATTACTTAGCTAAGCAAATGACACCTATCCACTTCACTTGAATATTTGTCTGTGAGCGTTCCACTTGTAATCCCTATGCCTGCATACCTGCAGATCGCTTCATATCTTCTCACTAACTGCTATAAATATCAGTTTTTTATTTTCCAGATCAGTGATAATTTATATCTATAAACAACAATAGTTAATAAAAAAATCTATTGTAATAGAGATCATTCGACGATTTCTCCATTTATGCTCACTTAATAACAAAAAATAATAAAGTTATTACCTTGGAGCACTAATGCTTCATTGAAAAAAATTATCACCTATTATTAAAGGAAAAAAATTATGCCCCCAATTGCAATTATCGGAATATTAACACCTGTTTTGGCTACTTTAAATACGGTATTAGCATTATTAGCTGTAGTCCCAGGTGCTGGAGCCGCTGTAGCGCCCATACAAGCTGCAATTTCTTCAGTTACTAGTGCATTAGGTATATTAGGTTCATTACCTATACCTACTAATTTCAGATAATTAATTAGTGATGAAGGAAGCCATTACGCTTCCTTCATTATATTTAATTTTAAAAAATAGATTAACCCTCAACAACAATATTTAAGAAAAAAGCAAGGCTTAAAAATTTACAAACATAGATTCACGGCAGGATAAAAAGTATGGCCATTATTATAACCGGCATGTTATCAAACACATTAAGTATACTTACCATTGCTTTATCGCTAGTTCAAGCTATCACAGGCACTGAAGAAGCTGCTTTAGCTATAAACAATGCTATTAATTCAATTATAGAAGCAATCGGTATTTTAAACTCACTACCCCCTATCATCATTCCCTAAAAAAGAGTTGTTTAGTAGGCCACGCACGTAGTGTTACCTGCGTGGCACATTAGCTTGCAAATATACTTTTTGCTTGTTTACGTTAGGCGCTGTACTACGCGGTAATGCTAATTTAGATTTTTTAAATCTAAAAAAATAGTCTAAATTCAAACGATTAGCTAAGTCAGTCCCTGACTGTTAATCATACTCTCG
>NZ_LUKY01000023.1 GCF_001881495.1 Candidatus Rickettsiella isopodorum
AAATTCTAAACAAATCAATCAAACATTTTTTCATGATAGGAAACATGCTTCTCAAGCTAGTAGCATTGAGGAGGAAAACCGCATCTTAGCAATGGCCGACGATTATTTAAAAAAATATAACGATTCAGAAATGAAAGCTTATCGTGGTAAGAAAAACATCAATCAAACAAAAGATAAAAAGAAAAAAACAAATTCGCCTCTCTCTGTTCAGAAGGAAAAAGCTAAATTCCTTATTGAAAAGAATGACTCTGTTCAAAATAAAAATAAGTTGAATTTTCACAAGCGAACTATGCCGAACTATTCGGCTCAAAATAATCTGAAGGCATTAACCAAACCCATTAAAAATCAGTTTCGAGCACCCAACTTTTCTAAACCAGAAGTCGCTAAGCTAAAGAAAACTTTTTTTAACGTTTCAAATTCGAATAAAAAGATAAATTTCTTAGTAACGCCTCAGTTAACTCATCAAGAAAACTTTAAACCGACTACAAAAGCAATATCACTATCTCCCTACCAACAAAGTGAATCGAGAGCGAAAAAACCGAATCAGCACGTTCTTTCTTCGCCTATAGAACCACCGAATCTTCATAGCACACTTATGCTTTTTGATCTGATTGCTCGGAAATCTTTAAAAAACCCGGTTGTACCCTCTTCTTCTAATGAAAAATTAAATAAAACTATTAGAAAAGTTGAAAAACAACAAAAAATAATTAACTCTAAAACTTTTGGATTTCAAAAATTATAATCAACAAAAAATCTATGGGGGTCGTTACATAATGGCAAACCACCTACCTATCATCAGGACGAATAACACCCGATGGATAATTATTTCTTTTCTTTTTGATAGCATACATTTTGCCTTTAAATGAGAAAATTTTAGTCAAGAATTTTTAAATTTTCCAATAGACATTAAAGCATTTTAAAAGCCTTAATCGTGGCAATCCGAGAAGTTTTAAAATCAATGATAGGCTTTGGGTAACCGCTGTGTAAAGCAAGCGCCGGTGCTCGCTGATACGGGTCGTGAATTGATCGTGCATCAAATGAACGTAGCTCAGGGCAATATTGACGAATAAAATCCCCTTGGGGATCAAAACGTTCGCTTTGTCGAAGTGGATTAAAAATTCGAAAATAAGGTGCCGCATCTGTCCCCGTAGATGCGCTCCATTGCCAACCCCCGTTATTGGCTGCTAAATCTCCATCGATCAAATGACGAATAAAAAAATCTTCGCCAATGCGCCAATCAAAAAACAAATTTTTAGTTAAAAACATCGCAACTATCATACGTAAGCGATTATGCATCCAACCAATTTGCTTTAATTGGCGCATGCCGGCATCAACCATAGGATAACCGGTATTGCCTTGTTGCCAAGCGACTAATTGTTTTGCATTATAGCGCCATTTTAATTTTTCAGTCTCTAATCGGTAGGGTTGATGCATTGATAAACGTGGTACTGTAGCTAATAAATGCTTATAAAAATCACGCCAGATTAATTCGTTTATCCACGTAATAGCCCCTTTATTTCCAGAGTTATATTCACCTTGATTAGCCATTAATGCATCGAGTAAACATTGGCGTGGTGAGATCATTCCTGCCGACAGATAAGGTGATAATAAACTTGTCCCCCCCAATGCTGGAAAATCGCGGGTTTTGTGATAATTAAATAAGCCATTAGCTATAAATTGTTTTAAGCGCCGTTGCGCTTCTTTTTCACCAGAAGGCCAAATAATAGTAGAGGAAAAACCAATTAACTTTAGTGGAACTTTACTCGATCGAATGCCTAGTGTAGGTTGTAGTTTGGGGAGCGAGTAATGTGGAATTATATTTTGATTATTCAATAGC
The DNA here is from genome assembly GCF_001881495.1 of Candidatus Rickettsiella isopodorum. Lineage (NCBI taxonomy): Bacteria > Pseudomonadati > Pseudomonadota > Gammaproteobacteria > Legionellales > Coxiellaceae > Rickettsiella > Candidatus Rickettsiella isopodorum. The sequence goes on from NZ_LUKY01000023.1 coordinate 1,838, forward strand.
AATTGTAAGTAGGCACGTTTAAACGGCGTAAAGACACTAAAAGTTTTACCTTGCTTAGTTTGGACTATGCCTGGTGGTAATATGGCCTGATCATCGTAAGCGTTACATTTAATCCCATATCGACCTAAATAATTACAAACGGCTTGATCGCGTTTTTTTTCGTCTATTTCATATTGTTTATTAAAAAACAAAGTATCAAGCTTATATTTTTTTGCGTATTGATATAATGCTTGAGCAATATCCGCGGTTTTTTTTACTTGTTTAATTAATAAAGGAATGCCTCTCAACTGTAAACTCTGACTTAATACTAACAACCCAGTAAGTATAAATTGGACACGACACACAGCCATATGATGCTTTTGCCAAAAGCTGACATCGATGATATAAATCCCTATAATACCTTCTGGACATTGTTGAGCAGCATGATAGAGTGCCGTATTGTCATGTAATCTTAGATCTTCACGAAACCATACTAAGCCTTTCATAGACCGTCCTTTTCACGGAAATTAAAATAGAGTTCATCTATTCTAGATTATATTCGATCCTAGTTAACTATCGCTAAGTTAAAATAGATTTATTTTATAAAATTATGTTATATTATTAGCAATAATAAACAATGATAATTTTTATGAAAAAATATGTCTAACTCGGATATAAAGCTAAATTTTTTTACTAAGTATTTCCATATTTTTGACAATCAATCGCTCTTTATTTGTGATATCAAGAGTAAAGAAGACAGAAAATTTCATTTTCAAATTCGTTTTATTCAAAAGAATTTTCAAAAGATAAATTTAAGTCAACTAGAATCAGATTTAAAAAACTCTATTGTTAAGCTAAGCGTTAACAGTTCATTACATTTTAATCATGAAAATAAAATTAAGTTTTTAAACGCCTTAAAAAAATTCGGTATTGATATAAAGTTAGTTGAAATTATTCAAAATAATTCTCGCTTCAAAATTGATAATCAATCTAATTTAATTAAAGACTATAATAAAAATTTAATCACTTTATTTTGTATCGGTTCATCGAAAAATATAAATTTTGGCTATGAAATACCTGAAAATTTGTCGGAAAATAGCGCGCCATTATGTTGTGCACAAATTTTCACTGGAAGACAATTATCCAAAAAAATATATCTTTTTCCCATAAGTGCACGATCCTTGGATAACGCGTTTTCTGTACTAAAAAATAATTCAGCTATTGATCTAATAAATCTAGAAATTCCTTATATAGAATACCTCCCTTCTAAATCTGCGCTAAACTCAAACTATGATAAAGAAATTCAAACTCGAATCAATCTTCAAACTATTATTTCAGAAATACTAACCCATCTTGACAAACCGAAATGTTTTCGAAAAAATGGTTCAGAAAAAGCTAGCCTATTTAGAAGCCTCGCCAAGGACATTGCTAGCGACAAACCAATCAATACTATTTCTAATCAATTAAATCAACATGATACTTGGAAACTTCTTGCCCAACATAGGGATCCCTGGGGCCTTTTTTCATTCTTTAAAGGGAAAACTCATTCATTAATTGCATGGCAAGCATTGAGGGATGAAATCTCTCATTTTTCTAGCTCATTCAATAATCAGTTTTCCTATCTAGCTTAATTTTCTTTACCGCTAAACCCATAATAAGCTACACTTTTATTGAGTATTCGTTGATTTTCGGTCTTTTTCACCTAAGCTGCTCAATTATGAATAATTATAAATTACTTATCCTTGATTTTGATGGCACACTTTGCGCCACGCATGAAGCCATATTATTTTGCATTAAGCGAACGTATGAGACGTTACATAAGACCATACCAAATCATAACTTCATCGACGAAACAATTCGAGCAGGCCTAGGCATGGAAAAAACCTTAGAAGTTCTTAGTCCCGATCTCACACAGCAACAAATTCATCACTTATTAAATACATACGAAACGATCTATTTAGCTGAAGGTGAGGATAAAAGTGCGCCATTCCCTAAAGCTGCAGAAACATTAGCGCAACTTCATGCAGCGGGTTTCATTCTTACCGTGGTCAGCAACAAAGCCGTTGCTGCGGTGGACACCGCTCTAGTACGTTTTGAATTAAAGCAATATATTGCCATGGTCATCGGCGATACTAAAACACTGAGAAAAAAACCGGATCCTATGGCCTATACTGATTTCATCAAACCAAAATTTAACCACATAAATCCAACACAAATCTTAATGGTCGGCGATACACCGGCTGATTTACTATTTGCAAAAAATATTGGTGCTGACTCTTGTTGGGCAGAATATGGTTATGGGGATGAAAAAGCTTGTCTAGCGCTTCATCCGACTTATACAATTAAGCGATTAACAGACATTTTGGCTATTTTATTTTAAATTCCACGCTTGTTTGTTGAGATCTGCTATAGCTTTTTTTCTATGACTGTTAATCGGTCATCAATATTAGAAAAATAACTCTGTACAGTTTCAACTAATACCATCGTTTTCATATCAGGTTCGATATTAACATTATCACCCACATTTTTATCGGAAAAATTGGTTTTGCGTAATGTTTCGGGAATTAAATACACTTCAAAACTAGGTTGTTTTTTATTCGTCAATCCTACAGTTAAACTAGAACCATCCACCGCGATATAACCTTTCGGTTTAACAAAAGCGAAACAAGCGACAGAACATTGAATAGACAAACACAAATTCTCTCCACTAATTTTTTTATCGATAACTTTTCCTGTCTCCAATACATGGCCACTCAGTTCATGTCCTCCTATTTCATCACCATAGACTAGACTCCTCTCCACACTGACTTTTCTTCCAACAAAAAGTTCATTTAAAGTAGTTTTGACTAAGGTTTCTTGCATTGCATCAAAACTGACTTCAATTCCATTCTTCGCAACGACGGTTTGACAAACGCCATCTATAGAAATACTCGCACCCGTTTTTAAATTTTTTACTAGTTCTTCATTTAATACGACACTATAATGGAATAATCCTGGTCGTTTAGTGAGTGACTTTACAACAAATAAACCTTGTGTAATTCCAGAGTACATAGAAAAATTAAATTATTAATAAACTTTCAATTAATTGCATTTGTTTTAACACCGATCCTTTATTTTCTTCCACAAACTTTTTAGCTTCCCGACCCATGTTCTGGCGTCGTACTGGATCAGACAACAAAGAAATAACCTGCTCTGCTAGCTCTGTCGCGTTATTTACCTGAATTGCTGCATTTCGCTGTTTCAGCTGTTCCGTAATGGTTGCAAAATTAAAAGTATAAGGGCCGGTTAATATAGGGAGGCCAACGGCAGCCGGCTCAAGAGGGTTTTGACCGCCTTTTTCAACGAGACTTCCACCCACAAAAGCCAGATCCGCTGCCGCATAAAAAATAAGTAATTCACCCATCGTATCACCGATCAAAACATCGATATCGTTCAGATCGCGCTTATGATCGCTACGCTTGTTAATGTTATAGTTTTGACTGCGATATAGCTGTTCTAATTGAGAAGCTCGATCCACGTGTCGGGGTATCGAAACTAATAATAAGTCTGGGAAATAATGACGCACCTGCTTAAACACCTGAAGAATCAATTCTTCTTCACCAGGATGAGTGCTCGCCGCAATCCAAACAAGCCGATTTTCTCCCCAAATTTTCTGCCATTGCTGGGCCTGTTCCAGTAAATTTCTTGGCAACGTCACATCAAATTTAAGACTACCGGTAATGTGTATTCGCTCAGGCGAGAAACCAAGGTCAATAAAACGCTCCGCGTCAGCTTGAAACTGAGCTGAAATAACATTAATGCTCTTTAACATGGCTTGTGTTATCGGCAAAATACGCCGATAGGATAAAGCGGAGCGTTCAGATAAACGGGCATTGACAAGGGCTACCGGCACTTGATACAACTGACACGCGGCTAGAAGGTTGGGCCAAAGCTCCGTTTCTAACAAAATCAGTAATTTTGGTTGTAGTGCCTTAAAGAATTTCCTCAAGATTAAGGGTAAATCATAAGGAAAATAAAGCGGGGTTATACTGTTTCCCAATGCAACACGGATACGTTCGGCACCTGTTGCTGTCTCATTGGTCACAATAATAGGTAGCGATGGATAACGTTGCTGTATCCGCTTGATCAATGGTATGGCCGTCAAGGATTCGCCGACTGAAACGGCATGCACCCAAATCCCACCGGATGGCAAAGGATGTCGTAGGCCTAAGCCTAGACGCTCATGCCAAAATTGCAATCCATTAGGATTTTTACGATTTTTTATCCATAAACGCAATAAAATAAACGGCAAAAATAAATAAAAAATTATTGTATATAAGAATCGCATGACTTAATAAAATTATAATTAGTATTTAATGGTGAGCTTATCGCTTATTCAACTTTAAGACAAGATAATATCCTGTTAGTCTTATACCTCTTGGTAGAAGCATCCTATTGTTATTTTCCTTTATTCTTACCTATTTTCTCGAAATATGGAATCTCAGAGGAGATGAGGAATCACAAAAATGATGCCTTCTTGAAGTATCTACCTATGAGAAATATCTGGGTCATGGACAAAATTTAAGTAAAAAGACTATATAGTCGAATTTTTATGAGTTAGGTTTAATCATGAATATATGGGGCAAACTTGTTGGAGGTTTTTTTGGTTTTCTTTTTGCAGGACCATTTGGGCTTATATTAGGTGTCATTATTGGGCATCTCTTTGACCGTGGCCTTAGGCAAAACCAGGGCTGGACTTTTTCTTCTGTCAATCCAAACGTCGCACAACAAGTTTTTTTTAATAGTACGTTCTTGGTAATGGGACATATCGCAAAATTAGATGGGCGGATTTCTGAAGCAGAAATTCAAGCGGCTAGAGCCATCATGAATCGCTTAGGTCTTACCGAAACCATGCGTCAAAAGGCTATCGACCTTTTTAATCAAGGTAAACAAGCCTCATTCAATTTAGAAGAAACCTTAAAAAAGCTAGTCCAAGCCTGCCATCGCAATAAGGTATTACTTAAGCTTTTTGTAGAAATACAAATGCAAACGGCCCTGGCTGAAGGCCATCTCACAGCAGATAAGCAAAGAGTATTGCAGAAAATCTGTCAATATCTAGGGTTTGCGCCACTCAACTTTAGCTTTTTTGAGCATCTATTTAATTTTGAGCAAGCTTTCCGCCAACAATCTTCTGGTCAGAGACAACAAGGATACTATCAATCATCGCACTCATCTCATCAGCTGAATCTAAGAGATGCCTATGCTATCTTAGGTATCTCTGAACAAGCATCGCCCGCTGAAATAAAAAAAGCCTACCGAAAGCAAATGAGCCAACATCATCCTGATAAATTATTGGCCAAGGGTTTACCTGAAGAAATGATAAAAATAGCGACTGAGAAAACTCAAAATATCAAGGCTGCCTACGATCGTATCTGTGCGGCTAAGGGAATATAATGCGTAATTTAATTATTTCCGCCTCTATTTTATCTGCGGATATGGGTTGCTTAGCGAAGGAATCCTCTGCGGTATTGCAAGCGGGTGCCGATAGTTTGCATATTGATGTCATGGATAATCATTTCGTCCCTAATTTGACATTTGGACCCTTAGTCTGCGAGGCTTTACACAAACATCTACCTAAGACTTTTCTTGATGTACATTTAATGGTAAATCCAGTCGATAATTTAATTAATGCCTTTGCTAAAGCGGGTGCTGATCAAATCATCTTTCACCCTGAAGCCAGTAGCGATGTGCTTAAAAATTTAAAACAAATTCGTCATTTGGGTTGTAAAGCAGGATTAGCAATTAATCCTCTAACGTCATTAAATTGTTTAAATAACCTCTGGGATCACTTAGATTTTATATTAATGATGTCTGTTAATCCCGGTTTTGCTGAGCAACATTTTATTCCTGAGGTTTTAAACAAAATTTCCGCCACTAAACAGTTACTTTCCACACACAAACCTAGTATTCGTTTAGGTGTGGATGGCGGGATTAAAAAAAATAATATTAGCGAAATCGCTAAAATGGGTGCAGATACTTTTATTTTAGGATCGGGTATTTTTCATACCGAAAATTACGCCTTCACATTAACCGAACTACGATCACAATTAACTCTATAAGGAAAAATAATATGCGTCTTTTTTTAATGGGTTGTCTATTCTTTTTATTAAATGCTTGTGCTAGCACAGCAAACTACCAAAAAAAAATTGATACATGGCAAGGAAAAAATATTCAAGCGCTCATTTCTAAATGGGGGGAACCTGACACAGGAATACAACTTCCCAATGGTCATAGAATCTATCAGTATACCCGAAAAACGATGTATTCTATCCCCGATCCTAAACGTTCTCCTTTGCGCACCGATAATGGAAATCTTTTCTCTAATTATGATGAGCCTTGGAATACACACCAAACTGTCATTCGTTCTTGTCAAACCTCATTTGAAACAACTGCTGACGGGCATATTATCCATATAAGCTTTAAAGGGAATAATTGTGTATCCAATAATTTTCTCCCTTAAGTTAGCCTATCAATTTGTATGAATAGTTTAGATTTTAATTTTCGAAAAATAGATCGTTTGCTTTCATAAAGACGAGATATTAGCTAAACCGCGCAAGAGAGCTAAAAAAATAATGATCCATAGAAAAAAAAGGAGCTCAATTCCTCAAAAAAAAGATTTCGTTATCATTCAATGGCTAATTTATTTTACTTTTTTGTGTTTTGTCTCACCGGGCTTGACGACAGAATTGACGATGGGACAACAACTTGGTTGGGTACCTAGTCAACTGGGTATTTGCAAAGGACACTATTTAGATCCCTTACAAGCTTATTCTCAAACTTCTTTAAGTAAACTCAATCAAGCTTTTACTCATATTGATGCCGCACAATCTCATTTTTCATTTGAAGGGACTTCTACTTTAAGTGGTAATGTCGTTATTACTCAACCTGGCCGAATATTGTATGCCGATCAAGTTTATTTCTATCGTGATCCGAAAACAGGGAAAATTACTAATATGGATCTACTCGGTGGAATTAAACTCGAAGAGCCTAATCTTTTAATTAAAGCAAAAAAAGCCCATTTAAATTTAAACAATCAAAGCGGTTATCTTACGGATATTATTTATCGTATTTTATTAAGAAATAGCACGATATTAATGGGCACTAACAAAGGTATGCCGATTAATGCTTGGGGATCAGCCAGTGCGGTGGAACAGACTTACCCTGGATTAATGATTTTACATAATAGTACCTACTCGACTTGTTCACCCATTCATCCAACCTGGAAACTCTCCGCTAAAAAAATAATATTGAACCGTGATGATGGTCGCGGTAAAGCCTACAATACCTGGTTGGATTTTCGGGGAACACCTATTTTATACAGTCCTTATCTTGCTTTTCCTATTGATGATAGACGTGAATCAGGCTTCTTATTCCCAAACTTTGGAACTTCTTCACAATCGGGGATAAGTATTGGATTTCCTTATTATTGGAATATGGCTAGCAATTATGACTTTTTATTTACACCCACTATTTTAAGCAAGCGTGGCGTACAATTAGGTGGTCAATTTCGTTATTTAAGTCATGATAGTCAAGGAACGATCATTGCTAATTATCTTCCCTATGATCGAGCAGCGGCGCGGCTTGCTGATCAGATTCCTCTGCTTTACCCCAACACCAACCCACTAATTTATCCAAGCACTACTAGAAAATCTTTTACATGGCAAGAACAGCGTCTATGGGCTCCTCGTTGGACGAGCATAGTAAACTTTAATTGGGTTGGCGATGATTATTATTTGGAGGATTTTAACCAGCCCCCTACTATCGCTATTAATCAACTGGCACAACAAGCACAATTAAATTACACCGGTGATATTTGGAATTTTACGACGAGCATCAATCGCTATCAAACACTGCATCCTTTGAATCAAGCACCCGTGAATAACCCTTATAATAGTTTACCTGAGATTGATTTAAATAGTACCACACAAAATTTTCATGGATTTAAGGTTCAAATAAACAATCAATTGAGTTATTTTCAACGTTTAAATAACCCTGGTGAGTTAGTTAAACCGCCGCAAGCACTCCGACTTAATATTTTCCCTTCCATCAGTTATCCAATACGTAGTAAAGAAGCTTACCTCATTCCACGAGTTCAATTGAGTCTGACGCATTATAATATAATAAATCAAGTCAATGGTTATCAGCACGAAATCCAGCGCACGACGCCTCTGTTTAGTGTGGATAGTGGTTTGTATTTTGATCGGAAAACCCATTGGGGAGAACATTCCTTTTTACAAACTTTAGAGCCTCGACTATTTTATTTAAATGTTCCTTATCGTGATCAAAATAGTATTCCTATTTTTGATAGTGCACTTATTCCTTTTAGCTATGATAGTCTTTTTATGACTAACCGTTTTAGTGGTTTTGATCGTATCGGCGATGCCAATCAAATTAGTTTTGCGCTCACCACTCGATTATTGGATCAATTCACTGGCGAAGAAAAATTAAGAGCTAGTATCGGTGAAATCTATTATTTTAAAGATAGGCGCGTCTTTTTATGTAACCCATTAGAAAGGCAATTAAGTATACCCGGAACCTTGTGCGCCAACCCATTTACAATACCAGGCGCCACTTCGCCGACTGAAAAATTCTCTCCCATTGCCGGCCAGCTAAATTACAATATCAATCCACAATGGAGCACTACCGCGAATATTGCCTGGGATCCAACAAGTCACGACATTATTAATGCGGCTGCAAACATACAGTATCATCCACATCCTAATCAGCTGTTTAATATCAACTATGGGCGTATTCGTTTTGGCGATCTATTTGTCACAACACCTCCCACACCCCCCAATAGTCACCAAAATGATTTTAATCGGCTGGGCTTTTCTTTTGCAACACCACTTAAGCATCAATGGAGCACAGTGGGCGGTTGGAATTATAATTTTAGTCATAATTACTCACAAAGCTTTTTCTATGGATTGCAATATGATAGCTGTTGTTGGGCCTTTCGAATTGTGGCCGGGCGCACTTTTTTTGCCTTAAATCAAAATAGTAGCCCAATATTTAATAATGTTGTTTATTTCCAATTTCAACTCAAAGGCTTGAGTACCGTAGGCATCAGTGATATAACCAACTTTTTAACTAATAATATCCCTGGCTATACTGATAATTTTCAGTCTGGTGCAACCCATTTTTAGTAACGAGCGATTATGGACTTTCTTAAAAAAATCTTTCCATTTATTATTTTACTCACTAGCTTAGTATCTGCTAACCCCTTATATGCCGTTGAAACCTTGGATCGTATTGTTGCTGTGGTTAACAATAATGTCATTACGCAGCAACAGTTAAGTGAACAAATTGAAATAACGCGACAGCAATGGCTCTCTGAAAATAAACCTATCCCAGATGCAGCAACTTTTCGCAAACAAGTACTTAATAAGATGATAGACAATGAATTACAGCTTCAATTAGCGGCTAATTCAGGATTAAAAATTAACGAAGCTGCATTAGATAAAACCATTATGGGTATTGCGCAACGCAATGGTTTTACACTCGAGCAATTACGTGAAAAGTTGCAACAAGAAAATATACCTTATGCAAAATATCGACAACAAATTCGTCAACAACTGATTATAAATCGCCTACAACAAGATGAAGTCGCTGCAAAAATTACCGTAACAGATCAAGAAACGAAGGATATGTTAGCGCATATGCCTAAATCAACTCCGCAAAAAACAGCTTACCATGTTGAAGATTTACTTATCCCATTTCCAAATAATCCATCTACCGCTGATATTTCTCGCATAAAAGCCATTGCTTTATCCTTATTACAAGAAGCAAAAAACGGATCTTCTTTTCAAAAATTGATAGGCCAAGCAAACAAATTTAACCCTCCATTAACGGGTGGGGATTTAGGTTGGCGTCCCCTTAATGATTTACCCGATATTTTTCAAATCCCTGTACAAAAACTTAAGCCAGGGGAAGTAACAGAACCCATCCAAGCTGGCAATGGTTTTCATCTCATTCGTCTTTTAGAAATACGGGGCGATAATTCAACCACAGCTCATTATGTGACATCCACACATACTCGACATATTTTAATTAAAACCTCTCCTTTGCTTAATAATACGCAAGCAGAAAGACGCCTTAACGAAATTCGCGCAGACATTCTGCGTGGTGGTGATTTTGCTACACTCGCTAAAAAGTACTCTCAGGATCCCGGCTCTGCCTATAAAGGAGGCGATCTCGGTTGGACTTTACCAGGCCTATTTGATCCCGCTTTTGAAGCACAAATCAAAAAATTGGCCATCAATCAAATTAGCTTACCTTTCCAAACTCAGTTTGGCTGGCACATCGTACAAGTTTTAGGTCGAGCACAAAAATTACAAACGAAACAGAATGTTTCACGTGAACAAGCAGCGCAGCTAGTTTATCAACGTAAATTCCAGCAAGCATTAAAAAACTGGCTACGTCAAATACGTAACCAATCTTACGTAAAAATTATGTAGGCTTGTTAACTGTCCAGTTTACCTTCACTAATTTTGCAGGAAAACAGCTCCTTTTATTTTTATATACCAAAACGAAGAAAGGATGAAGCTTGATTCTTTAATTTTTCATCTTTTTTCGCAGCATTTTTTTCATGCTTTGCAGACTTAAATTCTGCTTGAGCTAATGATTCTTTAGGCTCACAAAATAATCTAGACTGTCCTAATCTGTGTGTCTCAGGCTTACTATACTGCGGCTCTTCTTCATATTCATTTTCTTCTTGTGTCCCAGAAGGATTATTATCCCTTTCCTCATAAGGAACATACTCTGGATTTTCAAAAT
>NZ_LUKY01000024.1 GCF_001881495.1 Candidatus Rickettsiella isopodorum
CTGATTGTTTTTATAGAACTTTAATTAAAGCAGAGGCAGTCGAGAGTATGATTAACAGTCAGGCACTCGACGGTTGATAGCTGTTTGCTTTAAATGATGGAATTTGCATAAATAAATTCATTTCAGCTCTTGACCCATGCTACCTCTGCTATTACTATACGCCCTGCACATGAAGATGCGAAACCGCAGGTTTATGTGCCGTCCTCTCGCGGTGAAGATTTTGTAAGAGGTGAAATTATTCTCTTATTAAAATGGCTGAGCATCAGCATTGCTAGTGTTAGCCATGTGATAGGGTTACCCTATCACAAAAAAGTTAGGGAATTCGTATCTTCAAACGAGCGGTACAAGGGGCCTTACGGCTTAAATTCCCCGATAGCTCAGCTGGTAGAGCAAATGACTGTTAATCATTGGGTCACAGGTTCGAGTCCTGTTCGGGGAGCCAGTATCATTAAAGATTTTGTAACTAGACTCAGCGTGAGTGTTGGCCAGTGCCTCCAAAAGTATGGTGAGGTGGCAATACAGTCAAATTCAAGTGTGAGAGTATAGACATACATGTCAGATAGTCATTTGGAGAGTATAATGTACGCAGTTATTTCAACTGGTGGGAAACAATATAAAGTCGCTGAAGGCGAAATTATTAAGCTAGAAAAGCTATCGGCAGAGGTCGGCGAAATCGTTGAATTTCCGGTGTTGCTTCTTGCTAATAAAGCCAACGTTAGAGTGGGCTCACCTTATTTAGCTGAATCAAAAGTTAAAGCGTCTATCATAGAGCATGGTCGTGGTGATAAGGTCACCATTATTAAGTTTCGACGGCGTAAGCATCATAGAAAGCAAATGGGTCACCGACAACATTATACAGCAGTAAAAATTACCCAGATTTTATAGAGGTATCACCATGGCACACAAGAAAGCAGGCGGTAGTACACGCAATGGTCGCGATTCACACTCAAAACGCTTAGGGGTAAAACACTTCGGTGGCGAATCGGTTAAAGCAGGAAACATTATTATCCGTCAACGAGGAACACATTACCATGCAGGTAATAATGTAGGAATTGGCAAGGACCACACCTTATATGCCTTAGTGCAAGGCGTAGTTAAGTTTGCTCGTAAAGGGGCTAAATTAAGATGTTATGTGAATGTGGTTCCTGCATTAGCAGAATCAACTGAACGTATTTGAAACAAAAATAGCTTTTATGGTTACCCCGCTCAGCGGGGTTTTTTATGAAATTTTTAGATGAAGTTGAGATACTGGTAGAAGCAGGAAAGGGCGGAGCAGGCTGCGTTAGTTTTCGTCGCGAAAAATTTATCCCCTTGGGCGGTCCTGATGGTGGCGACGGGGGTGATGGCGGTAGTGTCTATTTGAAAACGAATATCAATCTCAATACACTGATTGATTTCCATTATAATCGGCTCTACAAAGCCGCTCGTGGTGAGAATGGTAGAGGTAGCGACTGTGCGGGAAAAAAAGGGGTTGATCTCATTTTAGAAGTGCCGATCGGGACTGAAATCTTTGATGCGGATACACAAGAATTGATCGGCGACTTAACCACTCAAGATCAAATGCAATGCGTTGCCCGTGGCGGTTGGCATGGTTTAGGTAATGCGCGATTTAAAAGCAGTACCAATCGTAGTCCACGTCAATTTACACCAGGTCATCCCGGCGAAACTCGTCGCTTAAAGCTTTCTTTAAAATTATTGGCCGACGTAGGTTTAGTGGGTTTGCCTAATGCCGGTAAATCCAGTCTGATACGAGCGGTATCGGCTGCGACACCCAAAGTGGCGGATTACCCATTTACTACTTTGCAGCCACATTTAGGTGTGGTGCGCTTAGAAGCAGGCCGGAGTTTTGTGATGGCGGATGTTCCCGGATTGATTACCGGAGCTGCGGAAGGTTTAGGCTTAGGAATAAATTTTCTTAAACATCTCGATCGTACTCGTCTATTACTCCATGTATTGGATATCCAGCCCATCGATGGTAGTGATCCACTAGAAAATATGGCTTTGATTGAAAGCGAACTAATAAAATACAGTCCTGAATTGGCTGCAAAACCTAGATGGCTAGTATTAAATAAAATCGATTTACTCGCTACTGAACAATTAAAGGAGTATGTACAATGTCTAAAAACCCAAATTCCTGCGCATGTCCCGGTATTTGAAATTTCAGCTTTACAGCGTGTCGGGACGCAAGCATTATGTTATTCTCTTGGGGATTTTTTGGAGAATGTTGAACACTAGTTGTATAAAGTTTAGCACGTAAAAAATTTTTTATTGATTCATTCAACGGAAATGGTTTCTGCTTGCTGAGCAGGTTTATTAATACAATATTTAAGCGTTTTTCCCATTTTAAAATGGATACGATATTTCTCAGGGGCTAAAAAATGTTCCCCAGTTTTTGGGTTAAAAGCAGAACGTGCCGCATTATAATGAGGTGAGAAACTTCCAAAGCCGCGTATTTCTATGCGACGGCCCTGGTATAATGTTTGTTCTAACAAATGAATTAAATGCTCCACACCTTTCTTAACAGTAGACGCTTGAAGTTGAGGGAACTTTAGTATGAGTTGGTTAATGAGTTCTGGTTTCAGCATGGATCACCTATGATACGTTTGATTAAGCCAAAAAAATGATGCAAATACAACTACGCTATCTACCTAATTTAATTACCTGTATTCGCTTTATCCTTATAGGTCCTATTTTATGGGCCTTGCTGACAAAGTGCTATCCCCTGGCTTTTTATTTGTTTGTAATAGCAGGTTTGAGTGATGGTTTAGACGGTTTGTTAGCGCGTTTTTTTAATTGGACGACCCCTTTAGGTGCTTTATTGGACCCTTTAGCCGATAAATTATTACTGATGGGGAGCTTTGTTGTGCTCGCCTATTTACAACAAATTCCCTTATGGTTAACGATTATGGTGATAGGTCGCGATATTTGGATTATGGGTGGCGCTTTGCTTTATCGTTATCGGGTCGGACCATTAGATTACAAACCAGTTTGGATTAGTAAATTAAATACTTTTTTTCAATTAGTCTTAGTGAGCTTGCTTATTATTAAATTAGCTTTTTTTGATATACCGAATGAATTTATTCCTCGTATTATAGAAGCGGTTTTTGTGACGACATTATTAAGCTTTATCCAATATACTTGGATGTGGTTTTGGCAAGCGGCGTATTATTTAAAGCTAGAAAGTAAAAAATTAAGCGCTAAAAATCAAAAGCAAGGTTGGTCTTAAATATTGAAATGAAATCGAGTCTAACACCTCGGTTTGGAAAAGGTCTGATGTCGACACAATTAATTTTGCCCATACAACCTCCGGATGCGCATTGTTTGGAAAATTTTTATACCGGTCAAAATGCTATTTTATTAAACTGTTTACGACAATTTTCTTTAAAAATAGGTGAACCTTATATCTATATTTGGGGTAACCCAGGTGCGGGATGTACACATTTATTACAGGCGTGTTGTCACGCAGCGCAACAAGAAGGATTTTCTGTCGCTTATTTGCCTTTAAATACGATAAAAAAAAATAATAGTAGTGAGATGTTACGCGGCTTAGAATCCGTTGATATGGTTTGTATCGATGAATTAGACAGTATTGTTGATGATAGTATTTGGCAAGAGTCATTATTTCATTTCTATAATCGTTTACAAGAACAGTCACGTTATTTGCTGATTGCGGCAAAGCATAGCCCTAATCAATTAAATTTTTCTTTACTGGATTTAATTTCGCGTTTGTCCAGTGGCGTTTTGTTTCAAGTACGCGAATTAAATGACGCAGAACGACTCATTGCTCTACAACAACGTGCGTATTTAAGAGGTTTAGAACTTTCAGAAGAAGTAGGTCAATTTTTATTGCTACGTTTGCCACGCGATTCGCAAGCGCTTTTTTCTGCATTGACACAACTTGATAAAGCGAGTTTAAGTTTAAAACGCAAATTAACTATTCCTTTAGTCAAAACGATTTTAAAATTATAGTTTTATTTTTTTGGATTAACTGCCTGCGGCAATAGAGCTCACTTCTTAACCCGATTGAATAAATAGCTATGCTGACAATTTTAGTGCGACTCGAGCTAAACGTTTACCTAAAGCTTGGCAAAGTCGTTTCTCTTCGTCACTAATCGGATTTTTACTGTCTTTACCGGCCATATGTGTGGGTCCATAAGGTGTTCCTCCGGTTTGGGTGGTGCTTAAATCGGATTCCGTATAGGGAACACCGACGATAATCATGCCAAGATGGATCAATGGTAGCATCATACTCAGTAGTGTGGTTTCTTGCCCGCCATGTAAACTAGAAGTCGAAGAAAACAAACCAGCCGGTTTATCGACTAATTCACCTGAAAACCATAAGCCACTTAAACTATCAATAAAATGTTTTAAAGGGGCGGCCATATTACCAAAACGCGTCGGGCTGCCTAAGGCGATGCCGATGGCACCTCGGACGTCTTCTAATGTGGCATAAGGCGGGCCAGCCGATGGGATTTCCTCTTCCACAGCTTCACAAACAGTCGAAATATTAGGAACGGTGCGAATTCTTACTTCTACACCTTCAGTAGATTCTACACCTCTTGCGACTTGTTGGGCCATTTTTGCCACGGCACCGTAGCGACTGTAATAAAGTACTAATAAATAGGGCATGTGATTCACTCCTGCGCTAGGTCCCAATATAGGATTGGCTTGATGTTGATGCAACAAGTCATTCTATGGTATAAAACATCGCGCTGAAAAGCGATTATTTCACACACCTATTATCTAAATTATTTGAGGGTGGCTATCGTCAAAGATAGTCTTCAAATATTAGACCTTGAAAAAAGCTAGTTTTGTTTTGAGGCGATACTAGGTGGAGGTTTAACCCAATAGGAGATTAATACAGTGTCAGCAACATTAAGACAGTTATTTGAAGCAGGTGTCCATTTTGGTCACCGTACTTGTTTTCGCGAGCCTAAAATGGCTCCCTATATCTACGGTGTGCGTAATGGAATTAGCATCATCGATCTAGAGAAAACCCGAGAATATATTACTGAAGCGCTTAACTATATCGCTAAGATAGCGGCACGGCCGGGTAGTAAGATCTTATTTGTCGGAACTAAACGGGCCGCACAGGATTTAGTGAAAGAACAAGCATTACACTGTGGCATGCCTTATGTTAACCATCGCTGGCTAGGCGGCCTGTTAACCAATTATCGGACCATCCGTCAGTCGATTAAACGACTTAAAGAATTAGAAACACAAAGCCAAGATGGCAGCTTTAACCAATTGACTAAAAAAGAAGCGCTGAATTTACAACGGCAATTGGATAAATTGGAACGTGGTTTAGGTGGTATTAAAGATATGAGTGGTTTGCCGGATGCTTTATTTGTGATTGATAGAGGCTATGAGCATATTGCTATCTGTGAAGCACAAAAACTAAAAATACCAGTTATTAGTATTGTCGATACGAATCATTCACCCGAAGGTATTGATTATATCATTCCAGGTAATGACGATGCAGCTCGTGCAATTACGCTGTATACGCAAATGGTCGCGGATACTATTTTAGAGGCGCGTGCTTCTGCAAAAAAACCAACCGATTTAACACCACTTTCTGAAGTGGAAAAAGTCGAGGTTCAAGAATCTGTAGTGAAATCGACTAAATCTACAGATGGAAAGGAGTAAGTACATGACACCAACAATAATAACAGCGGCCATGGTTCAAGCTTTACGCGCTCGAACTGGGGCAGGCATGATGGATTGTAAAAGGGCTTTAGAATCTGCGGAGGGTGATCTGGATGTAGCGGCTGAGTCGATGCGTAAATCGGGTCAAATTCAAGCAGAGAAAAAATCAGGGCGTATCGCAGCTGAGGGTTTAATTGTGATTAAATCAAAGTCAGCGACAGGTCCTGCTGTCATCTTAGAAGTCAATTGCGAGACAGATTTTGTAGCGCGCGATGAAAATTTCAAACAATTTGCTGAGAAGACTGCGCAAGGCGCTTTAGATCATCAGATTGCAAACATCACATCCTTGTTAGACTATCAATTTGCTGATAGCGGCGAAAGCGTAGAAAAAACCCGCGAAGCCTTAGTTGCTAAATTAGGTGAAAACATTCAATTAAGACGTTTTCAGATTGTTACTGCACAGGCCGATATCATTCTGGGATCTTATGTGCATAGGGGGCGTATCGGAACTATTGTGCAGCTAAAAGGGGGTGATGAACAACTGGCTAAAGATTTAGCCTTACATATTATTGCAAATAATCCCGCAGTCATTTCTGCTGATGAGATTGCTGAACAAATTCTGGCGAAAGAGCGGGAAATCATTATGGCGCAATCTCAGGGTAGTGGTAAACCACAAGCAGTCATCGAAAAGATGGTAGAAGGGCGATTAAATAAATTCCGTGATGAAATGAGTTTGCTAGGTCAAGCGTTTGTAAAAGATCCTAATGTACGCGTAGGACAACTCTTAGAAAGCACCGGAGCAAAAGTTATCAGTTTTGTGCGATTTGCAGTGGGTGAAGGAATAGAAAAACCAATCGAAGATTTTGCTGAAGCAGTAATGGCGCAAGTTAAAAATTCTTCTTAATTTTAAAAGAGTAGTTTAAGGTGATAGCTTAATGAGTTATTGCCTTTTTTATTATCTGTAGACTGGAAGGAAGTTTGTCAAATGAGTTGCCGGGCTAGAAACAGTGCGCGGCATAGGTTATTATCTTATCTACTTTGACCTATTATTTTATCATGGCATATTCATTAAAATATCGACGTGTTTTGCTAAAGCTCAGTGGAGAAGCACTCCATGGAGAAACTTCGCAAATGCTGGATCCAGTAGAGCTTAACCGTATTGTATCTGACATTGTTGCTGCGGTGGATTTAGGTGTGCAAATAGGTATCGTGGTAGGAGGTGGTAATATTTTTCGTGGCGAAGTATTAGCGCGTACGGGTATTGATAGAATTACCGGCGATCAAATGGGTATGTTAGGCACCGTAATTAATGCACTGGCGTTACGTGATTCAATTGAAAAGCACAAAAAAGTAGCTAAAATCATGTCAGCAATCTCTATCGGTGGTTTTGCTCCACTTTTTGAGCGCTATAAAGCGATACGTTATCTAGAAAAAGGTTATATTGTAATTTTTGCCGGTGGTACTGGAAATCCGCTGGTGAGTACAGATTCTGCAGCCAGTTTACGTGGCATAGAGATCGGTGCTGAATTATTACTTAAGGCAACACACGTTGAGGGTGTTTATAGTGCTGATCCCAAAAAAGATTCCAAAGCTGTGTTGTATTCCCAGGTCAGCTATGAAAAAGCCTTAGAACAAGAATTAGGTATCATGGATTTAAGCGCATTTACGCAATGTCGCGATCATGATTTACCCATACTTGTCTTTAATATTAAATCTAAAAACACATTAGTTGATATTCTGCAAGGCAAAAGTAAAGGTACATTAGTGAGTAAGAGGAATTAAATTATGATAGGACCGATAAAATTAACAACTGAGCAGGGTATGAAAAAAGCTTTGGATGCTTTAAAAGTTAACTTAGCTAAGTTACGTACTGGCAGGGCTCATCCTAGTTTATTAGATCAACTACGCGTTCCTCAATATGGGGGTAAAGAAGTGCCTTTGAATCATATGGCCAGTATTACCGTTACTGATGCGCGCACTTTATTGGTTACACCTTGGGAAAAATCCTCTATTCCCACCATAGAAAAAGCGATTATTCAATCTAATTTAGGTTTAAATCCTTTAACTGCAGGCAATGTTATTCGCGTACCTTTAGCGATGCTAACCGAAGAGCGTCGACGCGATATGAGTAAGTTAGTCAAACAAGAAGCTGAGGATGCACGCGTATCGATTCGTAACTATCGTCAAGATGCCAATCATCAACTGAAAGAACTGGTAAAGAAAAAATTGATTACTGAAGATGAAGAACGTCGTGCTAAAGACATGATTCAAAAAATGACGGATCACAATATTTCTGAAGTAGAAAAGATAGCTAAGACAAAAGAAGAAGAGTTAATGCAAATTTAACCGCTACATTTTATGTCAACTCTAGACAATCAGGCACTAAAACTTCCAAGGCATATTGCTATCATTATGGATGGAAATGGCCGTTGGGCGAAGCGTCGCTATTTACCTCGGATGTTAGGTCACCAAGAAGGTGTGAAAGCAGTTCGTAAAGTGATTAAGTTCTGTGGTGAAATGGGGATTGAAGTGCTTACCTTGTTTGCTTTTAGCAGTGAAAACTGGCAGCGTCCTGAGCAAGAAGTTAATTATTTAATGACGCTATTCCTGAATACGTTGAAAAATGAAATTGACAAATTAACCAAGAATAATGTGCAATTAAGAATGGTGGGTAATTTAGATCGTTTTAATCCGCCACTACGCGCATGGATCGACAAGTCTCAGGCTTTAACGGCTAAAAATACAGGCCTGCAATTGGTTATTGCTGTGAATTATAGTGGGCAATGGGATATTGTTCAGGCCGCTCAAAAAATCATGAGGCAAGTTAAGTCAGGTGAATTAGCAACAGAAACTTTAACCCGAGAAATATTTGCTAATTATTTAAGTTTAGCTGATTTACCTGAGGCCGATCTGTTAATTCGCACCAGCGGTGAATATCGGATTAGTAATTTTTTACTCTGGGAATTGGCTTATACCGAATTATATTTTACTGATACCTTATGGCCCGATTTTGATAAACACGAATTGAATAAGGCTTTGCATTTTTATGCGCAACGAGAACGACGATTTGGATGCACTAGTGAACAAATCGCAGAAATAAATGCTTAAACTTAGAATTTTAACTGCACTTATATTGATTCCTTTAGTTATCGTTGGAATTTTTTACGCATCGACATTTTATTTTAAATTGATTACTGCGGCTATTATGCTACTCGCTGCTTGGGAATGGTCACGTTTGAGTGCTTACAAGGATTTGATTAAGCGTTTTTTATATGTAGGAGTACAAGCAGCAATCTTATTTCTAATTTTACCTTATGTAGCTTACGACTGGCTTTTGAAGCTAGGTTTAGTTTTTTGGCTATTATTAAGCGTTTATTTAATTTGGGCACGTAGTAAACCAGTATTGCCAAGGATAAGTCCTACAATAACAGCTAGCTTAGGTTGGTTAATTATTAGTTTATGTTGGGTTTCCTTACAAAAACTGCAACTGACACCGGTTTATTTAATGTTTATGTTATTGATTATTTGGTTAGCTGATACTGCCGCATATGTCAGTGGTCGATTATGGGGACAGCATCTATTGGCACCGACCTTGAGCCCTAAAAAAACCTGGGAAGGTTTTTTTTTCGGATTATTGTTTACTTTTTTTTCAGCAATGCTAATGCTCTATTTTTTTCAAGGGATTAAGCCTTCTTTTTGGCAAATGTGGATACTGGTATTATTGACGAGTTTAGCGGCGGTAACAGGAGATTTATTTGAAAGTCAACTAAAACGACTTCGAGGACTAAAAGATAGTGGCCAATTATTACCTGGTCATGGTGGAATTTTGGATCGAATCGATAGTTTATTAGCTGCAGCTCCCGTATTTACGGGATCTTTATTACTGCTAGGTTTAATAATATGAAATCTTTAAGTATTTTAGGTGCAACGGGCTCTATAGGGGTTCACACCTTAGATGTGATTAGTGAACATCCCACACGTTTTAATGTAATTGCTTTAACGGCACACTACAACATTGATTTGTTATTTCAACAGTGCCTAAAATTTATTCCTACTTATGCTGTCGTTAGTAGTAAAAATTTAGCTGAAAATCTTCAGCAACGCCTACGAGCCGAGTCTTTGAAAACCGAAGTGTTATTTGGTAGGGATGCATTAGCTTTTGTTGCCACTCTCGACGAAGTGGATACGGTGATGGCGGCTATTGTCGGCGCCGCAGGTTTATTACCTACTTTAGCGGCCATTAAAGCTAAGAAGCAAATACTATTAGCAAATAAAGAAGCCCTAATTATGGCAGGGCCTTTATTTATAGAAGAGGCGCAATGTGCCCAAATTTCCTTAATACCGGTAGATAGTGAACATAATGCTATTTTTCAATGTTTGCAGGGTCAAGTGACGCCAGGCGATAGCGGTAAGAGTCTTTCGAAAATTATTTTGACCGCATCAGGCGGTGCTTTACGTCATAAGTCCTTAGATCAATTGCAAGCGGCTACACCGGTACAGGCTTGTCAACATCCAAATTGGAGTATGGGGCGAAAAATTAGCGTTGACTCGGCGACACTCATGAATAAAGGTTTTGAAGTCATAGAAGCCTATTTTTTGTTTGGATTGACACTCGATCAAATTGAAGTGGTTTTGCATCCACAAAGTATTATCCATTCATTAGTAGAATATTTAGATGGGTCTCTCTTAGCGCAACTAGGGAGTCCTGATATGCGTATTCCTATTTCTTATGCATTGGGCTTCCCAGAACGCATTAATAATTCAGTCGCTTCATTGGACTTATTAAAAATTGGGCGTTTGGATTTTTTATCGATTGATGCGGAACGTTATCCTTGTTTAGATTTAGCTTACCTTGCATTACGTATTGGTGGGACAGCAACAACTATTTTAAATGCAGCGAATGAAATTGCTGTACAAGCGTTTTTAGATGGAAAAATCTATTTTACCGATATTGCTAAGCTTAATCGGGCTGTATTGGAAAAAATTCATTCGCGACCTGTTTCTAATCTCAGTGTTATATTGGAGGATGATAATTTAGCCCGTGAGATTGCTAAAGAGATGATTTTAAAGCATTATAGCACGAGCAGAGAAAATGCATAAAAATCAGTCATCCGTTAGGATGTGTCACAAAAGACACCGGTTAGTTCTTTTGCAAACTTTTTTTATATAATCACAGCAATTGTATTTTTGGTAAGTGCCGCGAAAAGTATAGAGTGTTTTATAAATTGGCTAAAAAATAACGACTATGTTGCGACTTTTATTGAGAGTTTTTTTAATAGGATCATTATCGATCCTTGTTTTTCCCGCTTTGCCCGTGCAAGCATTTCCCATTAATAGGATTGAGATTGAGGGTCTACAGGGGATCAGTCGTGATACGGTTCTGAGTTATTTACCAGTTAGAACAGGACAATCTTTTCAATCTTATCAATCCTCTGCGGTCATTAACGCATTGTATGCGACAGGATTTTTTAGCAATGTCACGTTAGAAGAACAAGGCAATTCCTTGATCATAAAAGTGGTTGAAAGGCCGACTATTAGTGAAGTTGATATTACGGGTAATAAAGAAATTCCTAAGGATAAATTAAAACAAATTGTAAAAAAAATTGGTTTAGTTCGTGGACGTTTGTTCGATAAAGCCACTTTAGATCGTTTTATTGCTCAGCTACGGTCGCAGTACGACAATATAGGTAAATATTCAGCACGGGTAACCCCACTCGTTACACCACAATCTAATAATAGAGTATCGGTACGAATTCTTATTTCTGAAGGGCTTACCGTAGAGATTGCCGATATTGATATCGTCGGTAATCATGTTTTTAGTGAAAGAACATTGCGTTCCGCCTTACCATTGGGCACGCATCATTTTTGGTCATTTTTTACTAATAGTGATCAATATAGTCAAGCTCGATTATCGGCTACGTTAGACGCACTACAATCTTATTATATGGATCGAGGTTATCTTAAATTTAAAATAGATTCTACGCAGGTTACTTTAACTCCCGATAGAAAACAGGTTTATCTTATCATCCATGTCACCGAAGGTCCTATTTACAAACTCAGTGGTTATCAACTCACAGGCAATGTCATCATTTCACAAACTAAATTGCAAAAACTTTTAGCCTCGTTGCAAAGTGGTAAGATATTTTCACGTGAAAAAATTGTAGCGGCGGAACAAGGCATCAAAAAAGCTTTAGGTGACTTTGGTTATATATTTGCAACCGTAAATACGGTTCCGCAAGTTGATGAGAAAAATAAAACCGTCTTTTTAACTTTCTATGTTGATCCGGGTAATCGCGTGTATGTACGGCACATCAATATATCCGGTAATCTAAAAACTCAAGATTTAGTATTTCGGCGTTTGTTGCGCCAACAAGAAGCGAGTGTGATTTCAGAATCCGATATGAAGGCATCTTTGAGACAGCTCAATCTTAGCGGTTTTCTTGAAGGGGAGCCACAATTAATACCCATTCCTATTGCCGGATATACTGATCAAGTTGATTTGGATATCAATCTAAATGAAGCGCATGCGGCACAAGCTTTATTTAGCTTAGGTTATGGCACTAACGGACCTGTAGTCGGTGCATCGCTGAACCAAAATAATGTTTTCGGAACGGGTAATCAATTAGGCTTAAATTTCAATAATACTCGTGCCGCAACAGTTTATAGTATTAGTTATAACAACCCTTATTATACCTTGGATGGGATACAACGCGGATACGATCTGTTCTATCAGCGATCGACACCCAGTGATTTGAATACTACGACTTACAATACCAATACCTATGGTGGTGATCTTCACTATAGTATTCCTTTTGATGAGCGTGGGGATAACTTACTGATTCAAGGTGGATTACAAAGATTACAACTTAATTTGCCACCTACTAATCAACAATCGCTGGAAGTACAAAAATTTGTCACAGAACATGGCGTACAATTTAATCAATTTTTATTTACGTTGGGTTGGTTGCGCAATAGCTTAGATCGCATGGTATTCCCTAACAGTGGGATCTATCAGACTGCCAATGCCCAGCTCGCTTTACCGGTGGGTGGTCAGCCTTTATACTATTATAAGGCGAATTACTCAGCGGTCGGTTATTTACCTTTTAAGCATAATTTTATTCTGCAAAGTCGTCTAAGCTTAGGCTATGGAAATGGTTTTGCTTCTACTCGGGGATTGCCTTTTTTCTCCAATTACTATGCGGGGGGTATTGGCACCGATGGGCAGGTTAGAGGTTATGAAATCAGTTCTTTAGGGCCTAGAGATACGAATGGTTATCCTCTTGGAGGTAATGTGATGACGGTAGGTAGCTTAGCTTTAATTATACCGAACCCAATATCGGATAAATTAAGGACTAGTGTTTTTATCGATGCAGGTAATACTTATTCTACTTTAGGTGTCACTCATTCGAATCCCCCTCCTTCTAATGCAAGAGGAGGTACGGCCTCGGGACCGTTGCGATATTCCACCGGAGTAGATGTAGATTGGCGAGTTCCGGTTTTTAATGTAACATTAAGCTTTAGTATAGCGAAGGCTATAAATCCTCGCCCAGGGGATCAAACCCAAGTATTCCAATTTAATATTGGAACAGGTTTTTAATTTTAGCTTATTTAAGGAGCTGATAATGAACAAAGTTTACTTAGTATCTATCGTGGCGTTAATGACGAGTCTGTTGGCTATATCGGCTCAAGCAGCTGAAGTAAAATTAGCAGTCGTTGATATGCAAGCGGTATTACAAAAAGCTCCACAAATTGCCAAAATTAACGAAGCACTAACCCGCCAATTTAAAGGTCGGCAAGATAGTATCGTTAAAGCGCAGAACGAGCTACAGAAAGAAGCAAGCAATTTGCAAAAAAATGCAGCAGTCATGAAAGCTGACGAACGTAATATTTTAGAAAATAAGCTTATGACCGATCAGAATAAAGTCAAATCGATGATCGCCTCTTTTCAAAGTGATTTATCTAAAAAACAAAGCGAATCATTACACAGTTTTAGTCAGCAATTAGACGGCGTGGTTAGTAAAGTAGCGGTGCAATCCGGTTATGATTTAGTCATACAAAAAGGTAGTACCTTATATGCTAAAAATGATCTTGATATTACGCAACAAGTTTTAGATGCTTTAAAAAGAGCTTAAAAGCGCTAAAAAGTTTTTTATAAAGCGTAGAGTTGGATATGCAGCGTCAACATTCATTACAAGAAATTGCCCATTTAATTGATGCTAATCTGAAAGGCGATCCAGCTTGTTCGGTCAGCGGTATTATGTCATTGCAAAGGGCACTACCGGGACAAATTTCGTTCTTAGATAATAGACGTTATCTAAAATATCTAGCGGCCACACAAGCCTCAGCGGTTATTCTACGTGAAGAATGTTTAAAACATGCGCCAAGTAATGCTTTAGTGGTTGCCGATCCTTATCTTGCTTTTGCTAAAGTAGCTAAATTATTTGAACGAACCTCGCAAGTCGTTCGCGAAATTCATGCAACTGCTATCATTGGCGAAAATTCTCGTATTCATCCTAGCGTGAGCATCGCTCCTTACGTTGTGATAGGAGCCAACACGTGTTTAGATGAAGGTGTTGTGGTAGGAACTGCGTGTGTGATTGGCGAAAATGTGGTCATCGGTGCCCATACACGTTTAGCCTCGCATGTCAGTGTGTGTGCGGATACGCGAATAGGCGAACGGGTGATTATTCATAATGGTACAGTCATAGGCAGTGATGGTTTTGGTTTAGCCAAAGAAAATAATAAATGGGTTAAGATTCCTCAATTAGGAAAAGTACAAATAGGTCATGATGTCGAAATCGGCGCTAATGTCAGTATCGATCGGGGTGCGTTGGATGACACCCTCATTGGTAATGGTGTGAAATTAGATAACCAAATACAGATAGGTCATAACGTTCAAATTGGTGAAAATACGGCTATTGCAGGATGTACTGGGATAGCTGGAAGTACGCATATTGGAAAAAATTGTATGATTGGCGGAGGGGTTTGTATCAACGGGCATATAGAAATTGTAGATAATGTTTATATTACAGGCATGTCGAGTGTGGTGCAGTCTATTTATAATTCTGGAGTGTATTCTTCTACGCATTCGGCTCAACCACACCGAGAATGGCAAAAAAATAGCGCCAGGTTTCGCCAACTGGATCAATTGGCTAAAAGATTGCGAAAAACCGAAGCATTAGTGGATAAGAAATCGATCGTTAGTGATTAAAAAAATAGCAATAAAAAAGAAAAGCATACAGCGTGGGTTTTTAGCAAATCGCAACATAACAAAAATTCAAGTGCGGAGTATATGCTATTGAGAAGACCAAGTATTTTTTTTTAGCTCAATATGGATACTTATTGAGGAACGGAGTGCAGTGGGAAGTACCTGAATACCCGAAATAATTATCCAACGAAGAATAAAACAAAAGATGAAGGTCCTGTAATAGAAAAAATAGTAGGTAAGAAATTTATGAGTGATGTTATGGATATCCAAGAAATACTAACTTATTTGCCCCAGCGTTATCCTATTTTAATGATCGACAAAGTCATTTCAATAATTCCTGGTAAATCGATAGTGGCTATAAAAAATGTAACTGTTAACGAACCTTATTTTTTAGGCCATTTCCCCGGTAATCCTATTATGCCCGGCGTACTTATTTTAGAAACGATGGCGCAAGCGACAGGTATTCTTGCTTTGCATGCGAATAGAGCAAATAAAGAAGGTTTTTTATATCTTTTTGCGGGTATTGATGACGCCCGTTTTAAACGACCTGTCGTGCCGGGAGACCAGTTATTAATAGAAGCTGAAGTTATCAAGGTAAAAGGGAATGTTTGGAAATGCAAAGTCACAGCAAAAGTAGACAGTGAGCTGGCTTGTGAAGCAACGCTCATGGGTGCTGGGAGAAAATGCTAACTATGATACATGCGCTCGCTATTATTGATCCTGCTGCAAAGCTAAGTCTTGATGTGACTGTTGGACCTTGGAGTATTATTGGACCTGAGGTAGAGATAGGTTCTGGTACTATCATTGGTTCCCATGTTGTATTGAAGGGCCCTACACGTTTAGGCGCACATAACAAAATTTATTCTTTTTCTTCGATCGGCGATGATCCTCAAGATAAAAAATATCGAGGAGAAAAAACCTATCTAGAAATAGGCGATCATAATGTTATTCGCGAATATTGCACGATAAATCGTGGCACTGCCCAAGATAAAAGTTTAACTAAAATTGGACACCACAATCTTTTTATGGTGGGTTCTCATATTGCACATGATTGTGTCATTGGTGATCATGCTATTTTTGTCAATAACGTGGCTTTAGCAGGTCATGTTACCATCGGAAACTATGCTATTTTAGGTGCCTATAGTGCGGTGCATCAATTTTGTCATATTGGTGATCATAGTTTTATTGCTGCTTCAAGCATGGTGCGACAAAATGTTTTGCCTTATATTTTGGTAGAAGGTGGGCATGAGGCCCGTGCTTGTGGTCTTAATAAAGAAGGTTTAAGAAGAAATGGTTTCACCGATGAAGCGATTAGTAGCTTACGTTGTGCTTATAAACTCATTTTTCGTAAAAATTTAACCGTGGAACAAGCCTTAGAGGAATTAAAACCCCTAGAGCTCAATTCTCCTCAGGTAAGATTAATGGCAGCAGCACTTAAAAATTCTGAACGTGGCATCATTCGTTAAACTTCCTATTCGTATTGGTATCGTAGTCGGCGAGACGTCAGGTGACTTGTTGGCTGCCGATCTTTGCAAAGAATTAAAACGTAGACAAATTCCATTTAGTGTTTCAGGAATTGCAGGTCCTGCTCTGCAGCAAGAGGGCGCATACTCCTTATATCCTATGGAACGCTTATCTGTTATGGGTATAGGTGAGATCTTTAGACAGTTGCCGCAGCTGCTGCGTTGCCGTCGAGAAATGACTGAATATTTTATAAACCAACCTCCTGACGTATTTATTGGTGTTGATGCCCCCGAATTCAATCTAGATTTAGAAAAAAATTTGAAAAAACAGGGGATACGTACCATACATTATGTTAGTCCCAGTGTTTGGGCGTGGCGTCGCGGGCGATTAAAAAAAATTGCCAAAGCAGTTAATTTAATGCTATGCCTTTTTCCTTTTGAAAAATATTTTTATCAGCAACATCGAATTCCTGTGCAATTTGTTGGCCATCCTAGTGCAGATGAAATCCCATTAACTATCGATAGTTTAGTTGCCCGTAAAAATTTGGGCTTATCCGAATCTTCACTCATCGTTGCGATACTGCCTGGCAGTCGTCGTAATGAAATTAATTATTTGGGCACATTATTTCTTCAGACAGCCATGCGTTGTTATCAGCAAAATTCTAAGCTTGTTTTCGTTTTGGCTGCCGTTAATGAAGAAAGGGAGCAACAATTTATTAAATTGGCTAAGCAAATAACACCGACTCTTCCTTTCCGCATTATACGCGCTCAATCTCGTCAAGTAATGGCTGCAGCGAATGTGGTATTGTTAGCCTCTGGCACAGCAACCTTAGAAGCGATGCTATTAAAAAAACCGATGGTTGTTGCTTATAGAATGAGTAGATTATCCTATTGGATGGCAAAGCTTTTAATTAAAGTGGATTATATTGCTTTACCTAATTTATTAGCTAAGAAATTATTGGTTCCGGAATTTATTCAAAAAAAAGCTAACGTTGATAATTTATCACAAGCAGTTTTTTATTATTTGAACAATCCAGATATTGTGAGTAAACTAGAAAAAGAATTTTTAGTGCTCCATCAACAGTTACGTTGTCACGCAAGTAAACAAGCAGTGGATGCAATATTAAAAATTTTAAATACGCACGTACGCGCGTCTAATTAAAATAGTTTTTCTAGATGTGATTTAATTTTTTTAATAAGCTTCTGTCATCATGGAAAAGCAATTGATATACTCTCAGAAATTGGATTTTTGGCAAGGCGTCGTAAAAATGAGCAACCGGAGTGTATTAATATACATGAGGATTGCAAATTGAGCGACAACACAGAAAAAAATTCAAGTGCGAAGAGTATAGCAGGTGTTGACGAAGCAGGACGTGGCCCTTTAGCCGGTCCAGTGTTTGCGGCCGCGGTTATTTTGAATAGCAAAAAATCCATTGCGGGTTTAGCAGACTCGAAACAATTAACCGCACAAAAACGTGAGTATCTTGCGAAAAAAATTCAAGAAGAAGCAAAAGCCTGGGCGGTTGGTCGTGCTGAAGTGGAAGAAATTGATCGCTTAAATATTTTTCAAGCCAGTTTGTTGGCTATGCAACGCGCTGTGTGTGCATTAGCATTAATACCGAGCTTAGTCTTAGTCGATGGGAAATATTGTCCTAAGCTAAATTATCCAACCAAAGCCATTATTAAAGGCGATGAAAAAATTGCCGTCATTAGTGCAGCCTCTATTTTAGCGAAGGTTCATCGTGATGCCAGTATGGTATTGTTAGATGCCGAATATCCAGGTTATGGTTTAGCACAACATAAAGGTTATACCACCCAGCAACATTTACAGGCTTTAAAAAAATTAGGTCCCAGCCCTATCCATCGGCGCTCATTTGCACCTGTTCGACAATATGAGCTAATGGTTTAAGCTATATTTCTTGTTTTGAGCCAGATGATGATGCTCCTCCCTATTTTTTTTAGTGCTTTGGTACAAAGGATAAGGGCTAGAACTAACCTTTGTTCTTAGGGGGTTGTTATTTTTAGAGGTTGTTGCTAAAAAAGAAACAGTATTTTCAGGGATAGTAAGATGGTTAGTCTCTGTGACGGAGTTATTTAATTTGTTGTTACTAAACCAGGTATTGCGTATCTGCTGTATCAGTGCCCTAAACCAGTTAACAATTTTTTCCATTAGACTTTTCTTTATGGGATTATTGCTTAGATTTTCATTGACGGGGTCTTTATTTTCATAAGTGGATGATTGATCGTTATGACAGCTATTGGGATAATTTATAAATTCTTCAGCGTCAAAAAATTTATCTTCTTCGTCATCTTCACAGGATAGATAATCATCCCTATCTGATACAGTCCTATTGTTTATTTCAATTAATCTTTTTTTGGCCATATTTTTATGATACGTATTTAGTTTCTCCTGTAGCATAGGAATATCGTTATTGAGCAACGCTTTTTTTAACTCCCCGCAGTGGGTGCCATTAAGTTTTAAAAATGCGTTGGCTAAAAAGGGATAGCTGGCATTAGCGACATTAGGAAAGTAATTGTTTATCAGTGTTTCAGTTATTTTGACTAAATCCGAATTTTCATCTAATGTCGATTCCAAAAAATGACCTAAATTATCTAAAAAAATATTAAACTTTAGTTTAGTGACTGACGTAAATTGCTCTAAAATGCGCGTATGAAGTGTCAGTTTCCAGGAGGACAGTTTAGGTATAAAAGTAAAATAAGTCAGTTTACTAAAATCTATAAATTCACTCAGTTGCTTTTTAATCTGATTAGGTGTTAAGGATGATTTACTCTCAAGATTAATTTTTGTAACAAACTCGCTTGTTTTGTTTTGATAGTTTGGATTAATTAACCCTTGAATAACTTCGGGAGTAAGTTGTTGTACTAAGGTATTCTCTTGCTGTAGTTTGGTGTTGATATGCGTTAATAATTCATCCGTAGTGGTTTCTGGTGAAATGAATTCGGATTGGTAAAAACCGCATGAGTGGTTAATGCTAAATGTTTTTTCGAGTATCTGATAAGTTTCTTGGATGGAATAGGTTGAAATCAGACTGTTTGGCATTTAACAAATCCATTACTTAATTATTTATAGTAAAAAATTATACGTTATATTTATGTTTATCACCATCATGTATCATCTATATAGTTTCTAAGGTTACGTAGGAATAAACAGAAAAATTAGTGTTATATGGTTAATTTCTTTACCAATTAATGGTATACTAGACCTAGTCTACTTTGATAAAAAAGATAAATTAACTTAAACAATTAATTTATTTCAGAGTGCTTAATTTTTCTAGAAAAATATTTAAAAATTTTTAGTGCTTGACAGAAAAGATGTATGAGGTAGAATTCGCGAGCTCTTGAGTTTTTGGCTTAAGGGTGC
>NZ_LUKY01000025.1 GCF_001881495.1 Candidatus Rickettsiella isopodorum
TTTTTCTGAAATGAGGGAGATAAATAATTAACACGTGAATTGAGTTGTTTTGCAGTAAGAGTTTTTACCCCTTCTTGGAGTAAGCAGTATTCTGCTAGGGTATTGAAAAATTGCCTTTCTTGAAAGGTACATTTGCGCCCTAGGCTTTCTCGCGCTAAGCTGCTATCAGCCATTTCAACTCTCCGAAGTTGTGATGGTTAGCATTACCTCGGTATTTGTCGTACCTAGGTAACGTGAGGGCGTACTTTTTAGTACGCCTTTTTTTATTCGTATTAGCCCTATTCTAAAGAGATAGAAAATATAAAGATATGATGCTAAAAACTGTGATTTTCCTTTAAAAAAGGAATGTTTACTAAAAAATAAGTTATTACTATTTTTTTGTATCCTGAATTTGCATAGGACAGTAAAAGGCTTTAAGCTTGATTTAACCATTGTCGGGTCACTCCGATTGTGGCCAGGCACCGGTAGAGTGGTGATACACTCTACCGGTGTCCCCTTAACGGGGTTGGCGGTTAGGATTTAGTTTTTTGTTTCATTATTAAGTAAGTTCTTGACGCGCTCCTCGACATTAAGGGGCGTTGTCTCCTCATCTAAGACAAAGGCTTTATCAATTTCCAACCAACCTTCTTTGATCGATGTACCAATACCGATTAAATTTTCTAAATCGGCTAAGGTAAATTCTTCGATAGAATTTTTATTAAAAAAACGAAAGATTTTGGTATGACCCACACCTAACTTTCTAAATCGTTCGAAAACAACACTTCGACGGTTATTTAAGGTTTTTTGATCGCCTACGGCATAGTGCACGGCTTTCTCATAAACTCTATCGATCAGTGCTTTAGGTATGACTTTAAAGATGGCATTTCTTAATGCAATGGCACTGGCTGCGTTACCCGTAAGCACTTGCATCTCTTGACCATAAGTAGCACCGCTGTTAGTTGTAATACTTCGTTTAACCTGACTGCTAATACGAACATTACGTTCCAGATCCCAAGCAACACCTTCAGCAGTAATTGCTTTCCCATCGTTTTCAACAATGCGACTGGCAGCATGAAGATTACCCCAACTAGCGGCAGCTATTTCAGCTAAACGAATAGAGGCGCCTTTAATTTCGGTGACCCTACCATCTTTGCTTTTTCTGCTTAGACAATAAAAGCAAGATTGTGCAGTTTCTTCATCTTGTGTTGCTAATTGCGTTGCAAACTGAATAAAATCATCAGGGTTTCTAGGATAAGCCTTAGCAGTCATAATCTGCATATCCAATTCAGCGCGAACTAACTTACCTTGATCGCTAATTAATTCTTGACTCATAATTATTCTCCAATTTAAGTATATGCAAAACGAGGCAGTGAAATTTCTTGTATTTCATAAGATGGCCAATCATTGGTTTCTAAACATTGTTGATAGCGCCTTAATAGAGTTTTGAATTCATAGCGCCCTTGTTCCAAAGAAGTTTGATCTAATTGATAGACGGAGATGACAAAAGGCGGAGATTTTTCAATAACCAAGAAGAGGAAGTCTTTTATTATTTTTTGCTTTAAATGTTTTAGAGCTTCTTGGATCATTGCGGCTTGAATGTAATAGCCATAATCAAATGCAGCATATTGAAACGATCGTGGACACCCATCCTGAGCTGTTTTTAGATCACAAACAAGATTATTACGCAAAATATCCGGTCGACATTTACATAAAATACCCGTATCCGGATCAGTCCAATATAAAGACTGTTCTATCTCTGCTTTTTCAATTAATTGTAGCGCTAGCTTATTCTTCTTAAGACTGGCTGCCATGTGTTGTAGAGTTTGATATTGATGGATGGATAAGGTTTCTTTCTTACCTAATTCAGATTTGATCTTTTGCCAACGTTCTTTTCCTTCTTTGGTGACTTTATTAAACTTAGGAACGACAAAGTATCGTTTTTCAAACTCATCCGGTTCTAATATGTAAGTATGTAAGGCATTACCTAAAATCTGAGCCGGTGTTGCCGGCTCAGATATATAATCTGGATTTAAATGCTTATACCAATAATGATAAGGGGATCGCTTAAACGCCATCAAACCGCTACGACTTATTCCAGGGCCTTGATGGTAAGCTTCAGGTGATAGGTTATAGATTCCTGGATTAATGATTTTTTCAGAAGCTATGATCTTCAGCATAAAAGCCTCCTTTATTCTGTGCCTCTTCGGCGGCATAACAAGCTTGTTTGTCTTCTTCTTTTTCTAGCGCATGATTAATGCAATACGCCACATGGGCATCATGCATGGGGTGGGTTTCAATTAAAACAGCGACAAGATGTTCATAAAGTTTATATAAACTCTGTGGGGAACCTTTAGTTTCTAGAATATCTGCAACTAACCCATTTAAATTGCCAAACTCAGCATCAATAACTCGCTCTTTATTTTCTCGAAGTGCAGCAATGCCTAAAGCCCATTTCATTTCTTTATTGAGATCGGTATAAAGAGAAGCTTTTTGATGAACAACGGCTTGTTCAATCAAGGAATGAAAATCATCCCAAAGCGGTTTATTTTTATTATTCATATAAGGCTTAGCATTACCAGAATAAGTCATGTTGCCAAGTGCTTTATGTGGTACTAAATTGGGTAGATTAGCCATGTAGCACCTCCGCATCAGAGTATGCTTTGTAACTCTCATTTAAGAGTTTTATATGGTTAGGTAAATAAAAGCTGAACTCTTCTAAGAAGCAAAATTTATTATCGTATCTGGATGGTAATTCTTTAAGTGCGTCTTTAAGTGTAGCTAAAGGAGTGTCGCCTTTATCTAACAAGCTACTGCAGTGACAAGCTTGCGTTTCGATACTAAACAAAACTTCAGTGAGTTTATCTTTCAATTTGTATAAGTCTTTAACTAAATAATTGATTCGGGATAGATAATCACTGACATACTTTTTTATATCGGGATATTGACTGATTAGTTTAGACATGTGCCACCTCCCGTTTTTCTAAAGCTTTTGAATAGATCTCAAAGCCATTAAAAGCTTCAATATCTTTAGCGGCTTGTCGAAGGTGTTTAATTCCGGTTATTTGGCAAAGATTTAAATCTTCAAAGTCTTTAACGGATATCTGTCCTTTATCAAGTAGATTATGTGAGGACTTCGTATACTCTTGAATAAGAGATACAAGATCTTTTAATGCTTCTATTAAATCATTGAGTTTGAAAGAAATTTGATAAACCTGTGATAGATAATCACTTGCGGGTTGTTTTAGATGGACGAATTGATCTAGTATCACGTTAGCCATGATTTACTCCTGTTTAGTAGATTGTGGTTAGCTGGTAGTCAGAATTACGAGTTCTGATTATCAGCGCTATAATTTTTTACCTATAGTCCTAGTATTATAGGATTCTAGTGCTATACTGTCAAGCAGGAGGAGTAGGAAATTTTTTTAAATTTTCTTTTAATGTTTTTTCAATTCCTTTTCTGCATATTTCTGACATGCTAACTTTTGTATTGAATGATAGCCATCTAAGTTGTTCCCACATTTCTTTTGGCATTTCTATTACCAATGTTGCTTTTTCACTTTTTTTAACTAATTTAGGCACTAATTTAATCCCCTAGACTTATAGAACTCTAGTAGTATATAGTATGTATGTTATTAATAAAAATAATACAGATTATAAGGAATTGGAATGTTATTAGAGAAAATAGAGAAATCTATTAATCTAAAAGCCCTAAAAGAAGATTTTAGAAAAATCGGGGTTAATTTTATCACGGCAGGCGTTGTCGGAGTATTTATAAACCATTATGTGGGCATAGATTTTTGGACTATGTCTTTAACCTCTGCGTCATTAACAACAATAGGTGCAATATCTTTATATTTAGGACTGAGGAAAAATAAACAATGAAAATATTTTTATCATTCTTACCAATTATTATAGCTGCTTGTGTAATAGGATTTGGCGCTATATTAATTATTGACGATGAAATTAGACATTCAAAATCTCCTAAAAAGAAAAATATATAATTGGCCACTAAGTTTTTTTGAAAAGACTTATTTATCTAATGGACTAATAAAGAGATAATATCATATTCAAAATATCGATTAATTATTACCGTTTTAGACATGTCATGATAATCTTCTTCTTTCTAAATCAGAATAAGTACAATAAGGAAAATAAAAAATGTCTGAAAAAAAAACAACGAGCAAATCACGACTCAGCTTGGAAAGATATTTTAGATGCTTATTTTAAAGAGTTTATGGAGTTTTTCTATCCAGAAATCGCAGAGAAAATTGATTGGATAACGCCTTATGAATCTTTAGATAATGAACTACAGTCTATTACGACCGATGCAATGGTTGGTAAAACTTTTGTTGATAAATTAATAAAAGTTAAGTCACTAGAAGGAAAACAAGAGGTTGTATTAATCCATATTGAGGTCCAAGGAAAGAAAGAAGACGAATTTTCTAAACGATTATTTCAGTATTATTGCAAACTTTTTACAAAGTACGATCAATCAATTTTAACCTTAGCTATTCTGACCGATAATAATCAAGGTTGGCATCCAACAGACTATCAGCGCAATGTATTTGGCTATTCAGTGTTAACCTTTAATTTTAAAACTCACAAATTACTTGAGTATCATGACAAGAAACAGGATTTAGAGATTTCTAGTAATCCTTTTGCAATAGTCGTTTTAGTCCACCTCATCTTCTTAGAGACAAAAAAAGATCCTAAAGCTCGATTTCTTATGAAGCTACGATTAACTCGACTGTTGTATGATAGGGGACGTGGGCGAGATTATGTAATAAATTTGCTCAAGGTGATAGACTGGGCGCTAGTTATACCTAAGGATTTAGAGTTAGAATATAAAGAGAAACTCCATGAATTAGAAGAGGAGAAAAATATGAGTTATGTGACAAGTTTTGAAAAATCAGCCATAGAAAAAGGGCTTCAACAAGGGCTACAGCAAGGGCTACAGCAAGGGCTACAGCAAGGCCGTGAAGAAGGTCGTGAAGAAGGTGAATACCTTAAAGCTACTATTATAGCTAAAAAGCTTATAGCTCAAGGTAGATCAATTCAATACATTCAAGATCTTACCAATTTATCTGAAAATGAAATAATCAACTTAATTGAATTAGAAAAAGCCTGACCTCTAAAAGAGCTAGAATGAGAGTTTATGAGCTACATAACTAGTATGGAAAAGTTAAGCCATAGAGGAAGGCGGCCTTCAACGAGGAAGGCAATTATGACCCTAACAACAGAACAACAACAATTTGAAGAAAATTTTAAGCGCGGCATTGAAGAAGGCGGGCGCAATTGCGCTTTAAAGATTGCCAAAAGAATGCTTGCTATGAGAAATGATCCAGAGTTTATTACTTTTGTTTTACATAGTTTTATTAAGAAAATTACTGGCCTTTCTAGACAAGACTTACTTGAGCTCGAAGAATCTTAAAGATCTATATCTGATTTGGTTTTAATTCAACTTGAAAATGTCTAATTTTCCATAAATCAACAGCTTAATTCTATGGCGCTTTTTTTCTAAATCACCATCTAAATAGAAAATATTCATATTAATTCAAAGAATGTTTCGTGTACCAGAATTGTACCAGACTGAAATTTAATACACTTAAACTACTGTAGTTTTCAGTAGGTTATTAAGTTTGCAAAGTATCGCAAGTGTTTGATTATTAATGATTATTTAAGCCGTAGTTCAGTCTTTTAATCTATTGGTCGATGGTTCGATTCCATCACGGCCCACCAGTCAAATCAAACACTTAGCTAACTTGCCTTCCTTAAAGTATGCTTCTCTACGAAAAGCCTCGCGCACTTATTATGCGGATGTGTTACTTAAATTTCACCTCGAAAAAACAAACCACCGTGTAGTTATTAAGCTTAAAAATTAAATTTATAAAATTCTACAATAATTTAATGATAGTATTGCCGATCCCAATAAGCTTAAGGTAATAATTCAGTATTATGTTTTCATTATTTAAACTAGTTAATCGTTTTTCATTTGCTAATATAAAATCTGATCGAAGATTTTTTTCTGAAATATCTAAAAATATAGTTTTAACAAAATCAAATTTTTCTATGCGATCGTTAAAAATTTTTGAATTTAAAGAAATATTAAGTAACTGGGCAGTTAAAGAAGGATGGAACCCTGGAAAACATGAGTATTTGCCTTTTTATTTGACCAGCCTCAATGGGCATAAAGGATTATTTCTCAATGAGAGAATAATTGCTTCTTTATCTACTGTTCGCTATTCCAAAGATTTAGCCTATTTAGGAATCTATATCGTTGATCCAAATTTTAGAGAGCAGGGTTTAGGCCAAATTTTGGTTAAAGCCACCTTAGAAGAATTGACAGACTGTTCGCTAATCGGCATTAATGCCGTCCAACAACAAGTCAGTAACTATCAAAGAAAATATGGTTTTACCTCTTTTCATATTAATTCAAGATGGACGGGTGAATTTAAAATGCAACCTAATTTTGCTTTAAGATGTTCTGAAATGGATATTAAAATAGTAGGAAGAGAACGCTTAGATATTAATGAGTTAATCGATTATGATGCGAGTATATTTTCAGTTCCTCGGGTGAAATTCTTGCGAAAATGGATAGAAATGCCAGAATCCTATTTATTGGCCGCAATAAAAAATGAAAAAATTTGTGGATATGGCGTCATAAGTAAATGTAGGCAGGGTTACAAAATTGCACCCCTATTTGCAAATGATAAAGAAATAGCGCAGAAATTATATGCTTCTTTTGCTTATTTTCTCCAAGAGAAACAAGCTATCGTGCAACTCGATGTGCCAGAAAACAATCAAACGGCTGTGAAGTTAGCGACGCAATTGGGTTTCTATAAAACGTTTGAAACGACACGAATGTATAAAAGCAAAGAACCCTTAATTGAGAAGCCAAGCAATAGCAATGTTTATGCGATAACTACTTTAGAAATAGGCTAAACTTTTAAGAAAAAAATAAAAATAAAAAATTGAAATAGTATGTTTGTCTCATTAATGTCTCTTATTAAAAAAAATTGTTTATTGAATCCAAAAAACCCAGCTTTAAGTTTTAAAGGGCAAGTTTATTCTTATCATGAGTTAACTCAACGCGCTAACCAGCTTGCTTATTACTTAAAAAGTAAAGGCGTGAAAAAAAATACAGTGGTGGCCATTATTTCTAAGAATTACTTAGAGAGAATTATCAGTATTATTGCGCTTTGGAAATTAGGTGTTGCCTATTTACCCATTGAACCAAGTTATCCATTAACAAGGATTAATTTTATACTGGATGATTCAAATGTGAGCTTTGCTATTTTAGATAAAAAAAATGAAGAGAGTATTTTTTTTAATGCTAAGCATATAGTTTCTATTCTTCTAGAAGAGGATAGCAATAAAATAGCTTCATTTCCAACGAATGATTTTCCAGACTATAGTGAACTGACCGACATTGCCTATATTGCTTATACATCGGGATCGACAGGTAATCCGAAGGGCGCTATAGTCACGCAGAGTAATATTGCAAGTATCTATCATGCTTGGGAAGAGGTTTATAAGTTAAGTTACACCGATCGACACTTGCAAATAGCTAATTTTGGTTTTGATGTTTGTACAGGCGATATAATAAGAGCATTGGGATCGGGGTCACAATTAGTTATATGTCCCCCTGAAATTGTATTACAACCTGAAAAACTTTATGAGTTATTAATTAGCAATGCGATTAACGTGGCTGAATTTACACCAACGGTCTTGAGGAAACTAATTACCTACCTTGATCAAAAAGGCTTAAATTTACATTTCATGCGTCTTCTTATTTGTGGCTCTGATAGCTGGTCATTGAAAGAATATAAATACTTTAAATCTTTTTTAAGTTCAAAGGCACGTTTAATTAATTCATATGGCACTACAGAAACTACGATAGATAGTGCTTATTTTGAATTAAACAATCAAGCAGAAGCATTTGATGACAGGTTGTCAGTACCAATTGGACGACCTTTCCCAAACTCGATGATTAAAATTCTTAATGAAAAATTTGAATATTGTCCTCCTGGTGTACAAGGAGAAATTTATATTGGAGGGCATGGCGTTTCTCGGGGATATTTGAACAGACCTGATTTAACTAAGGAAAAGTTCATTGAACTGACTTTGAAAGACAATGAGAAAACTATTTTTTATAAAACTGGCGATTTAGGATATTTTTTTCCGGATGGGAATATATATTTTTCAGGAAGAATAGATGATCAAATCAAAGTCATGGGTTATAGAGTAGGACTTTTTGAAATAGAAAACATAATCAATAGTTATCCATCCATTCAAAAAATTGTAGTGACTACACACCCTATTTTAAAATCAGAAGAGAAATTTTTAATCGCTTTTATTATTTATAATAGTCATTTTAGAGTAAATGATTTTATGTTTTTTTTAAAGGAAAACCTTCCTTCTTATTGCATTCCAAATTTTTACTTACCTGTTTCTTCCTTTCCTATTTCTCAGCATGGAAAATTAGATAGGAAAAAATTGTGCTCAGAATTAATTGATAAAAAGAATGACATTACGTATTTTCAGGATGAATGTAAGAAAAAATCAAGCATTACAAAAAATGTAGAAGAAAAATTAATAAAAATTTTGCAAAGTATATTTAATGTTTATAATTTAAAAGCGATAGAACATTATTTCTTCAACTTAAATAATAATTATTTATTGCAGGTTCGATTTTTAAAAGAAATAGAACTTCACTGTAACTTGAAATTGGATCAGAATGACCTCATAGCCATTCATACGGCGGACGATCTGAAAAAATTCGTAGAAAAAATTGCTAATAAGTAACTCTATTTATAGTTGTTTTCAAAAGATTGCTAGATACACAGGATTTGGTCGGTAGAAATAGGTACCAATAATCAATATTTCGTCATAGGGGATAAGGTAGCATGCCAGAAAAAAATTATCTTGAATATTTAAAGAAAGTGACTTTACAAATTACTGGGGATACATTCTCGGAAACAGCTTCAGTTCAAGATTATATAGATAATTTAATAAACTATTTTACTAATATTATTTACTCTATGCCTAATAATGTGTACTGGTTAGATAAAAATTGTGTATTGCGTGGAGGCAATGATAATTTAGCTAAACAACTCAATTTAAAATCGGGAGCAGAGCTAGTCGGTTTAACTTATGAACAAATGGCGCAAGCAGCTAATTTACCAACACAAGCATTTGAACCCTTTCGAACAACCGAAGTAGAAGTGATGAAAACCGGCGTTCCAAGCATTGATAAAGAGGAACCTCCCATCGAAGCAGATGGAAAAATTTTTTACTATCTGTCGAATAAAACGCCTCTACGAAATAGAAAGGGTGAAATCATAGGCGTTGTTGGGATTTCAACAGATATTACTAAACTTAAAGAAACCGAATCGGCTCTCCAGATTGCCCTAGGTAAAGCGGAAGTAGCCAGTAAAGCGAAAATTGAATTTATTATGAATATGAGTCATGATCTACGCACACCTTTAGCAGGAATTATAAGTCTTTCCAGTTTACAAGCGGAGGATGCAAGCAGTGCTCGAGATCAACAATATGGTGAATGGATCCAAAGTGCAGGTGAGCAACTTTTAGAATTACTCAACTCAGTGATAGAGGTCACTGCCGCTGAGCATCAAATTGAAAGTGTAAAAAAAGAAAATATTAATTTACAGCAATTTGCAGAGGAACTACAGGCGCTGATGCAACCTGCCGTAGTAGCGAAGGGGTTAGAGTTTCAAATAAATCTGGGTTCTCTTTTACCCATAGTGGTCACTGATCGAATTAAGTTGAAAAGAATTATCCTTAATATTCTATCCAATGCCGTAAAATTTACTAAACAAGGTAAGATTAGTTTAGAAATAAATGCGTTAATGACAAAAAAGGATAAAGCAAAAATAGAAATACTGATTGCCGATACAGGCATTGGCATCGCTAAAGATAAAATCGATAAAATATTTGACCGATTTTATCGCGCTCATCCTTCTTATAAAGCTGAATATGCGGGTTATGGTATAGGTTTATTCTTAGTAAAAAAAGCGACGAAATTATTAGGTGGAAAAATAAAGGTTTCTAGTGAAGAAGGAAAAGGGAGTTGTTTTTCTTTAGAATTTGTTTTTCCTATATTTCATGGAACGATAGATAAAAAGAGTCATTCTGAGATAGAGCACCCTAGACAACCACTTGGACTAGAAATCAAAGGAGCGGTGCTAGTGGCTGAGGATAATGCTTTAGTACTCTATGCCGTAAAAAATATACTGACTAAATTAGGTTATGAAGTGATCGCAGTAACAGAAGGAAAAGCCGCATTACATGCATTGCAGACCCAATCTTTTATTTGGGCGTTACTCGATATTGGTTTGCCTGATCTGGATGGAACAGAAGTCGCGCAGCGTTATCGTCAATGGGAACAAGTCAACAAAAAAAATCATCTTCCCATTTTTGCTTTAACTGCGCATGCAGAAAAAAATATTAAGGATAAATGTAACGAGGTTGATTTTGATGAGGTGCTTAAAAAACCTTTTACCGAAAAAGATATGCAAACCATCAAAAAATTTTTAAATAAATAAAAAATTTTATTATAAATTAAAAAGATCTTAAAAAAATGAAAATATCTCTAATCTATCACTAATAGATAGTATTTAATTTTATTCTTGATGAGAGAATAATTTATCTTGCTAATGTTAAATTTATTTTTTATTATAAATTAAACAACATTAACAAATAGCTACATTCAAAAAAATAAAAAGGAGAAAAATGATAACAAGGTCGTTTTTGCAATCCCATGAAGATCAAGAACCGTTTATTTTTTCTGAGGATCTTGATGAACAAAATGATGGGTTTCAAGAATTATCACAAGAAGATGAACCCCTTGAGTCAAGAAGTGATTTAATAAGCATTCAAAAAAAATCTTTTCTATCTTATTTAGTGCGAGGTTGGCACTCTGCTCATCTTATCACTCGCTTAGCTTGGTGGGGGATAAAACATAAGTCTGAAGTCATTAGTGATTCATTAGAAGACAAAACGTCAACTCGATTATTTTGGTTGGCGGGTGAAGGCATTCCTCTCGAATCTTGGTCCAGGGCTCGCTGGGCTTATCGTATAAAAAATTTTATTGATTCAGCAGATTTTATACTATCGGAGATGGGAGCGATATTGCTGGCTTCCTTATTACTTCATGATTTGATGAGTTATAGTTTATTTCCAGAAGAACGTTGTAGCACTTCATTGCCAGATATTTTAGATGGAACAGCCAAGAATCAAATAAGTTGGACTTATCATTTTGGCAGTGATGTGATTCATGAAGCAGCCTACTGGACTTGGTTAGGAGCGATCTTGATTCCATCTATGTTGGGTTTAAGTTCCGTTTTCTTACGTAACAAACAACTGCGCATTCTTGAAACCCAAGATGTCATTCGTAGCATAGAAGTTGCTTTAATTAACCTCGATAAAGAATCACTTACTTTTAGAGATGCCTGTCTATCATTGCTTCCAATGAGCCGCTTGAGTAGAACATTGAATCAGGTTAAATTCATATTGTTGTGGGATGGTAGAAAGGATAATGATCAAAGTTTATTAATCTCATTGCATCTAAAAGCCGCTTTAGTTAATAATTTGATTGAGCTTACGGAATCTAATTATTTTCTTATACGTTATCGAGCGATGCAGCTACTCGCCCAAGTAGCGGCCAGTTTCCACTCAGAAAACTTGAATCGGTTTATTGAAGATCCCGTTCATAAAGCAGGTTTAGCACAGTTAAGAGAAACTATTTTAGCTAAACTTAGAAAAGAACCGATAAACGAAGCGAGTACTCGCCAAACCTTGGCCGAACTTGAAGCAGCTTGCGCTCAACCGATATCATTCGAAGAAATGGAGGGTGGTGCTCTTTTAGAAGATCGTCAACGACGAGGTATGGCACGTTATTTTCGTTGGACCTTAGGCGACGATACACGCGCAACAACCCAATTATTTTGGATCCCCTCTTTATTAATTTCGGCTGTTACATTTTATTCTGTCAGTCGTTATCTTGAATTAATTGTAAAAAAACTGATTGATATCGCTTATTATTTTCATGATAAATCAGTTTGTGAAAATAAGGGGAGTTATTTCAAATTCCTTATTCAAAGTGAACGTTATGAATGTGTGGCTTGTGATTGGCCATTTGTAAACTATCAAAATAGTTTGACGGCTCAAACGTGTTTAGAAGGCTTATTACAGCGAAAGATGGCCCCTAGAGAAGTGGGATATTATCTGAGTCAGCTACCATCGGTGCCTGGAATTAATCGTGTCGATCTTTCACAACAGGATTGGTCAAATTGGCCCGTTTCTGAGTGGGAGAAATTTCTGCTTGCCTTAGAGCCTATGCTGAGCGTTCCACTGGAATTATTTAATGCCTCAGGGATCGTGACGGAGGATAATAATGAGAATCCAACCCCCACTGTGC
Organism: Candidatus Rickettsiella isopodorum; assembly: GCF_001881495.1. Classification (NCBI taxonomy): domain Bacteria; kingdom Pseudomonadati; phylum Pseudomonadota; class Gammaproteobacteria; order Legionellales; family Coxiellaceae; genus Rickettsiella; species Candidatus Rickettsiella isopodorum. The sequence goes on from NZ_LUKY01000025.1 coordinate 12,419, forward strand.
AACACATACTCGCATTAACGCAGTTATTGACGCAGATCAATGTGACACAGTTTGATATAAGTCATCAACGCTTAACCCAGGAATCGTTTTCGCTCTTGCTGGAGTCATTCGCTTATCAGTCATTGAATGCACTTTACCTGATGGATGCCAATATGACAGATATCAGTGTGAGTTATTTAAGTGAATTAATTGCTAGTGGATTTAACTTAAGCGATTTGCACTTAGCAAAGAATCAGATAGGAGATAGTGGTATAACACAGATCAGCCAAGTATTGCCTAATAGTTCACTGCGAGTATTGAATGTTGCGCATAATTTATTTTCTGATTTAGGTTTACAAAAACTGGGTCTAGGAATTCAGCAAAGTTTTCTTCAAAGCTTAGATTTATCTTCTCAATTACTTTCCGTTAATGGACTGAGATTGTTTAGTGATGCCTTAAAAGGAAATTCCTCTTTAAGTAGACTGCGCTTAAGTCATACCGGTTTAGCAGACGAGCATCTTAGTGCCTTGCAAAATTGCTTAGAAAATTTAGAATTTTTAGATGTTTCAGATAATTCACTGAATAGCAAAGCGATACAATTTATCTTAAGTGTAAGCCAACAGAATTTAAAGATGCTCATAGTTAATAACAATGATCTTGATGAAGAAGCGAGCCTGCTTATTGCTCAGGAATTACCAATGACTTCTTTAGAGCATTTGGATCTTTCAAAGAATTATTTAAGAGAAGGGTTTAAAAATATCATCAGAGTACTACCAAATTCCCGTTTGTTAAGTTTGGTTTGCGAGGATTGCGACTTGGATGATAAAGCTATTGCTGAATTAACTCAGGTTTTTTCTAATGATACCTTGTTATTACAGTCATTAAATTTAAACAAAAATAAAATTACGAATCAAACATTACTCAATTGGTTAGAGGTACTGCCGAACACTTCTTTGCGTCAATTGCATTTTAATAATAATCAGATTAGTAATTCGTATGAGAGTGCGCCTCTTTTAGCACAAGGCTTAACTAAAACCAATCTGACGGTTCTTGATTTAAGTAGTAATCGATTAGATAGAAATTTCTTTAATGAATTAGCCCCCTTATTAAATCAATCTTCTTTGCAGCAGCTTAGTTTGAGTGATAATAAACTTGAAACAGGCTCATTAAAACATTTTTCTGAAGCACTCGTTCAACTCCATTGCCATCGTCAAGATCTCAATGCACCTCACTTATCGCGTCAAGAAAAACGTGTATTTTATCCTATGAAACGGAATACCGACTTAAATCAGCTCGGTATTGTTAATACCGATACGGATAGTTCAACACTAAGAGGTTTTTGTCGTGTGGCGGCATCGTTACCGGATGTTCATTTTCTTGAATCGAATCATATGACGCAATTGGATTGGCGAACCTGTCAGCTATTACCAGCTAACAGTAAACTCGTGACTCCTTTAGAACAAGCGCAAGGATCGTTATCCAATCAAACTCAATCGATACGGTCTAAGGCTTTGGTGTTGGGAAGTCCTTTTTTAATGAGCTTATTGTGTGCGGGCGGCATCTTATGTGCCCTTGTTTTATTTTATGGCGCTTATCGTGCAAGTCGATCAACCTATCGATTCTTTCGTCCAGCGCCCAGCATAGCTAGGTCAGAGTCTGAGGAAAACAGTGTTCATCCTAATCTAAGACGTTCTTCTTTTTAGATGAGCGTTTTAATTTAAAAAATTAAAAATAAATAAAGGAGTATTCCTATGAATCTAGCTTATCCTTTTAGTCTTATTTCCGGCAATGGTCTGGGTGTTTCTTATTCATCATTGACTCAGATTGGACCTGCAATTCCTAGCCGTGATTTCGGTGTTTTAAAAATGCAGAGCTTTATTAATGTCAGCACCGGAAATCTTATTATTTTTGATCATAAGTTAATTGTCCAAGAACAAAATTTCCCATTAGAGTTTTATTATGTTTATAACAGTCATGCAGAAACGATGGCAGATATTTGGCGTTTTGCACATAAACGTTTCAAACTTCTTCCTAAACCTGATCAAACTTCGTCCGCGATATTAATTGAAAAAGATGGCCATGAAACGGACTATCAATTTGATAGTAAAACAAATCGATGGCTTGCTCCTTATTGGTCAGATAGTCGCCCTTATCTTCATTATGATAAACCAGAAAACCAATGGGTATGGTTTGATCCGAAAACTCAGATCACGGAGATTTACAATGACCAGGGTTATTTACAGGAACGCTTGGATGGCAGAAATGAGCGAACAAGATATCGTTATGATGATTTGCAAACACCGTGGAAACTGACAAAGATACTCGCGCCTGAATCGAACTATGAATTTCATCAACACTGGGTCAATAATGAACGGATTGAATCTATTTATGAAGTTAATGCAGGGAGCCCAACGTTACTCAGAACGTCAGTGTTTGATCGGAATGATCGTTTAATTCGGACCCTACTTCCAGCAGAAAGAACCGAATATGCCAAGCTTCCTCAAATTAATTTTGTCTATCGAGCACCCAGTAAGGATCCTGCCGAGCTTAGTGATGAAGATGTTTATAATTTAGCTTATCTTGATTACATTAAACAAACGGATGCCGATACTAGCAATCTGTCTTTAATGTATGACGTGCCTCCAAATCTTGCGCCAAGAAGAATTTCAAGTGTGTATCTGGCGCATCCTCCTTTACATACCAGCGGTTATTTGGTTCGTTTTTATTATCATCAAAGCTATGCGATTGTCGAAAGTTATGCCAAGGTGGCTACCAAATTATATTTTAATAAACACGGATCCATCACTCAAATTGATCGAGAAAGAGGTTATCCCAATACGACGTATAGTCCCATCGATAGCTGCTTTTATACCTATAACGTTCAAGGTCAGTTGGCGAGCATTACCTCTGCAGGTCAAGGTAAACATAGTTTTCAATACGAAGCGCAGGATGGCTTATTAATTAAACAGCAAAAAGCCAATGGTCAGATAACGGAATATGTTTATGATGAAGTGAGTAAGCGACATAATTTGATTGCGAAAATTCATTTTGCGACGGGTAACGCGCAGGTAACACGTAAAGTTTATGATCATGAGTTTAGTTTATATCGAGGTTTATATTTACGCTTTGAAATAAGTCCCGAAGGTCGCGTCACTGAATATCGTTATGAAGATTTTGGTCATCTTAAATACACGATTATTTATTTAGAAGGACGTTTTCCGGTTGATAAGTATGCGAAAAACGCGGTTCCTAATTTAGCTGAAATGACACGTTGGGTTGCACAGCAAGATTTACAGAAGATAAGTTTAACGGAATGTCGCTACTATGACGGCTGTCAACGCCGACAAACCTATTACTATGGAACGATTAACGAAAAAGGTGAGGGCGTTCATGATGAACACATGAGCCAGGTGACTACGCATTATACTCTTTTTGGCGCGTTGTGTTTTAAGCGGGAATATCGTAAAAAAGCAGACAATCCATTGTATACCTTTTTAGAATACGATAGTGCACGTCGTCTTTTATCGCATAAAAATTCCGCGAACGAAGTAACCAATTATCGCTACGATAATAGTCATACCGAAATTACACGCCCGAATAATCGAAAGGAAATGACGGAATGGGATGCCTGCGAAAGGCTTAGTAAAGAAAAACAAACGATACCATTTAATGATCAGCTTATCACTCGTGAAACTACTTACAGTAGAAATATTGTGGGTAGTTGTACGGAAAAATGTACGACAGCGGATGGACAATTGAGTTATCGATTTTATGATAAACAAAATCGTTTAGGTTTTAGCGTGCATCCAAATGGACGTCTGACGGAATATCGTTATGATGCACAAAATCGTAACAAAATAACGATTGCTTATGCCAAAGCCATCGATATAAAAAAACTTGAATCACTGGGATGGCATGGAGCAGAACCGGATGTCATGGATTTATTAAAATTAATGAAAGAAATGGCCATCGCCGATCCTAAGCAGGATCGTTTCAGCTATGAATTTTATGACTACTCCAATCGATTAAGTGAGCAGGTCGATGCAGAAAATTTTTTTTGCCAAACGCTTTATAACGACCATGATGCCGTGATTGCAGAGATACGCTATGCATCACCGCTTAAACCAGAACAGTTAGCAGCGCTATTGCAAGGCAAAAGTCTTGATTGTCAGGCCGATCCAAAATACGATCGTATTCAACGAAAATTTTACGATGCCGATCAATTACTGATTGGCACACAAGATGCGGCAGGCTATGTCATCGAATATAAACACAATGGAGCGGCTTGGATTACTGAAATAATTCGCTATGCACAACCGCAAATCATTAGTAGTAATACGCAGCGCTTTGACAAAATTCGGCCGGTTGCAAGTTCTAAGGATGCGCATGAATATTTCTTTTATAATCCACGTGGCTGGGTAGTTTTAAGCGTCGATGCAGAAGCGTATGTGACAACTAAAGACTATTTGTTAAATGGTTTAGTGAGTTGTGAAAAGCGTTACGCCAATCCGGTTGATGCCACTTGGTATAAGGACACGCAGCGTATTCCTTCTTTGCCAGTGGCATCGGTGGATGATCAGACTATCGATTACGAATACGATGAATTAAATCGTGAAATTTCAAGTCATCGATCCGACGGAAAAGTGACCTTCACGCGTTACGATACTATGGGAGAAATTATCGCCAAAGGAGAACAAGATGCAACAACCATGGAGATTACTGGCGATACCTATCGTGCCAATGAATTTCGGTTTGATGCTTGGGGTCAAACGTTAGCGGAAGCTTCTAAAGTCAATAGTGAGTCACTGGCGCGTATCGAGGCCGATAGCACGTTAAAACCTGAAGAAAAACAGAAACAAAAAGAAAAGATATGGCAAGAAACAACGCGACGACATGCCTATGATGCGAGCGGTTTAAAATTATCGACGGCAATTCGTTCGAGTCAGGATGCCAGCGATCAACTCACTTACTTTTATTATAATGCTGAACGACAGAGGGTGCTGACAATACAAATTATTGCGGATAAACAAGTTCAAATCCGCGAATACGCACGAGATGTTTTTAACAATATTGTTCAGATACGTGATTACAGTCAAGCACAATTAACCTTAGCGGATAGATTGAATCAACCACTTACCGGTGGTTTTATGTCCGATACCTTGCGTAAAGCCTTAGATGCCATACAAAATACACAGGATGTAGTGACTCAAAAAATCTACAACAAACGTGACGAAGTAGTAAAGCTTATTGATGGCGAAGCCTATGAAACACAACATCTCCCGAATGCTTTTTCTGAAGTCAGCCAAAGTAAATTACCTGTCCAAACGAAACAGCCCAGTTTAGTTATTCAACATCAATACGACGGGCGCGGCTTAGAAATTAGTACACAGCGTCAGGCAGATACGTTAAATACCAAAGTAAAACGTGATTATAGTAATCCTTATGGCAAATTGACACATATCCGAGATGAGCTTAAAGGTGATTATCAACGGGATTATGATCGTAAAGGACGGTTGATCGGGATGCAAAATCCATTACAACAACAGCGTAGTGACATCGCGTATGATGCTTGGGATCAACCCACTAAAATGACCAATCCCTTAGGCCAAACAACACAGCACCTTTATCATCTTAATAAACGCAGAGAGATTATTATTGATCCTTTAGGTAATCAACGAATTCGCATACGCAATATTTTTTCAGAAACGATCAAAGAAATCGATGCCAAACAACAAACACAAACATGGCAACACACGGCCGATGGACAGATTAGTCATTTCTGCGATGCATTGGGTAGAGGTTATGAAATTATTTATAATCTATTGGGTGATATCACTGAAAAGCAGATCTTAAACGGCATTAAAACGCAGTATAGGTATGATGCACGGAGACATTTAATTGCAAAAATAGAAGATAGGGAAGGTCTTAAACGACAAACACGTTATGAATATAATCTTCTAGGACAACGTATCAAAACGATAGATGCTCAAGGAACCATTCAACTCAATCAATATGATCGACGCGGACTGGTTGTCGAACAGCGTTTCGATACGAAAAAAACAGGTTTAAATCTAACGACAACACGCCAGTATAACGGACAAAAACAATTGTTGAGTGAAACGCAGGGTGACATAAAGGATAAGGATCAATATATACGCCATCTTGATTACGATGGCTTAAATCGACATTGTACAACGATCATCGATCCGGTCACTGAAACGCGTAAAGAGGCATTAAACATCCAAACGCAACAACATAAAAATGGCCAAGATAGCGTTTTGGCTGAGATTGATGCGAATGGTCATGTGACGCGATTTATTATGGACTCAGCAGGACGACGTTGCTTCAAGATCAATGCGCTGCGTGGTGTGACAGAATGGAACTATAATCCCGCGGATCAAATTATTTTGGAGCGGCACTACCAACGTGTCATTTCAGAAAATGAAGTAGCGCAGATTAACGATGAAACGACGCCTGAACAATTGCGCGCTTTATTGCAAACCAGTGTTGAAGATACACTGATTTATCCGTTCTATGATGCCAATGCTAATACACGTTTTTCTGTAAGCGGTAATGATCAACAAGGTTATGTCAAAGAAAAACGTTATGATGCAAAACAACAGGAAATTCAAACAATACAATATGCGACGGCCATCAGCATTAAAAGTATAGAAAAATTGAGCATCGCGCAACTCGCGAAACAAGTTGCTAAAATTGCTGATACTTCACGCGATCGCATCCATTATTTTTTACGTGATGAAGTTGGTCAATTACGATTTTCCATCGATCCAGAACATTATGTATCTGAACAACGTTTTGATGAACAAGGACGTGTGATTGGCCAAATTAGTTATGCGAATCCGGTTGAGGATCCGACGCAATTAATCAAATTACCGATCGCAGAAGTATTATCCCATCTTAACAAACAGGATAGTCAGGATCGTTATCAGTTTTTCTTTTTTGACAGCTTAGGTCAACCACTTTATACGGTGAAATCGGAAGGACAAGTGGTGAGTTATCAACATGATGCGAAGGGTAATTTGATCGAAGAAGTTCAATTTAATCAACGTCTCAAGGTTCCTCAAACCTATGCATTGTTGCTACAACAACTGCAAGCATTAGCACCGGATCTCACACAAGATCGCATTACACAAAAAGTTTATGATGCAGCCAATCGTTTGGTTCAACACACGGATGCCTTAGGCTATGTCGAAACCTATCAGTATGATGCATTAGGAAACCGAACAACTTATACCGATCGACAACAATCGATGTGGAAAACCATTTTTGATCGAGCGAAACGACCGGCTATTGAAATAACACCACCGGTAACGATTACTGAAATATCTCAAGATGCAACGGGTTTATTAGTATCAAACCATAAAACGATTGCTATTGAAAAACATAAAACCTATGACAAGGTTGGTAATGTTACACGTATCATTACTGCCGCTAATACTTCAGAACCTCGCACTTTTGAAGCTGAATACGATGGCTTGAATCAATGGCAAAAGACCTCTTTACCCGACATAGCGGTGGATGATTCGAAGGCATTAAAATCCGATAACTGGCGCTTTCGCCCTGAAACCAAACAAACACTGACGACAACCCGTATTACCAATGCAAAAGGACTTAAAGTAGCTGAACAAGATGCTGCAGGTCATTGGCAATTTTGGGTGTACGATCAACAAAAACGCTTGGTTTACCATGTCAATTCACTCGGCGTGACGATTAAAAAAGAACGCGATGCTTTTGGTAAAACGCATCGAAAAATAATCAATGCAACACCTTGTACACTGGATCTCAGTGTGTATACAAAAACAGGGATTCCCCAATCGGTATTGGATGCCTATTATCGAACACGACATAGCGATGCCGATCGCATTATTGATTACCAACGGGATCGATGCGGACGGGTTATTTCACAACGGAAAGGTCCTGTCTATTGTTATACAGCGAATCTAAAATCTGTCTCGCACACCGGAACATTGAGTCAAGAAATAGCAGAAATTAAAAAGTCGTATAACGCTTGGGGTGAATTGGTTGCCCAATCTGAAAAGATGGATGCCATCCGTAGTAAAGAAAATTTTTATTGGTTTGATCGAAATGGTCAGCCTCTTGCAGAAGTAGATACCGTTGGTTTAGATAATCAAGCCGCACAGTATCGTTGTAAACGTTTTGAGAACGATAGTTTTGGCCAAAGGTTAAAGCGTGTGGCTTATGCTAAAATTCTGGATATCCCCATCAACGTGCATCTGTCTTTTGCTGAACTCAAAACTGCACTCGATAAAATGGCTACACCAGAGGATCGAAGCGAGCAATTTTATTATGATAAAGCGAATCGTTTAGTAAAAAAAGTTCGTCTGCAAGCCATTCGTCAAACATTGGTATTAACCCATGGATTACCCGCGTTTAGTGATGCACCACCTCAAGATCTCAGCATCGGCTATCAATATAATGCAAATGGGCAACAGATTGCTAAAACCTTAGAAGATAGCAGTACCGAATGGCGCTATTATGATCAACGTGGTTGTCGAGTTGCGCAAACCGAAGTGGCACGCGACAACGCAGGCCACTCAAACATCCTTATTCCATTAAGTTATTTTAGTCATAATGCGCACGGTCAAATAGTGTTGACGAGACATTTTAAACAGGGAGCCCAACCGATTACACCGGGTGAGATTCCCGAACCGATGGCCAGCGATCCCGAGGATCAACAAGAACTACGACTGTATGATGCACGCGGAAAATTGCAGTGGAAACAAACGAATCAGCAAATACCTCAAGGCTTTAGTTATACCGCGCACGGTAAACCGGCGCGTCAATGGTGGACTTTAAGCCACTGGCAACAAACAGAAGCAAATCAGTATGAAACAAAAGTTCATCTGGATGAAAAATTTTTTCAATATGATGCGCATAATAGACCGATCCAGGTTGAACTTCGTCGTGATGCACAAACGGTAGAAACGACTGTGACTCAATATGATGCGTTTGATCAAGTCATTAGAGAAGGTGAGACAGCCGAAAGTTTTTCTATTTATCGACGTTTTGATACATTAGGTCGGCTTTGGTGTAGCAATACCGAAAAAGGTATTCCGGTCGTGAATGTACATGACTTAACAGGTCAATGTAGTTTACGTATGCAATCACCGAGCAAAGATTTAGGGGTTATTTCTTATCAGGAAATACCGAGTCTACTTAACTGGGATATTAATGATCTTGAGCGAACAGAAAATCAGCGCGATTTAGCGGGACGCATTATCACTCGCAGCTTGCCGGCCAATTATCAAGAGGACACCACACAACCTCAGATTATTCCGTTAAGTATTTTGGCCAGTAACCTTTATCCTAAGCTAGGTCCGATCCAAAGTTTGAGTTGGCCGATTCCCCAAGAAAAGAATGTCCAAGCTGAATTTTCGTTATGGCCTAAAGAGGTTCCAGAAAAAAAACAAACCTTGCCTATCCTGATACAAGAAGGGCGTTGCGGTGTGGATGTATCCACGTTAGCGACAGATGTGTATGACTATCAAGTGGATTACACGTTTAGTGATCCTGAAAAAACGAATGAAAAAATCTTGATGTATAAGAGTTCAGGTAGCGTGCAGTTTGATACGCGTAACTCAACCAACAGTGCGCACTTAGTGGCCATTACCGAAACGAAACAAACCAGTTTGGTACGTTTAACCGGTAACACACGTGATATTTCAGCGGTTGAGTTATGGAATGAGTTTGGAAAACGCGAAACATTAGAATTACAAATCGATCCAGTATCACATAATTACTATGTTGATCTAAGTCATCATTCTTCCGGTGTTTATCAATTAAAATCACTGACGCATGATAAAAAATCACATGGCTTAAGTTTACCTTTTACAATTTATACGCATAAAACGGCACACAAACCTTTATCTCGCGAACTGACGAGTGCATTGAAATTTCGTTACTTAGAAAATCATGTCGAAGTCAATTGGCAGGTGCCGACTTTTTTACAATCCCAAGTCGTGAAGTTGCAATGTCACTATCTTGATAGACAGTCTAAGCCACAATTACAAACATTAGAAATTGTTCCCGATCAAAAACGCACGACGTATTCCGATAAAAAAGGCACTAAAATTCAGAGTAATGTGGATTTTTCTGTGCCTATTCAGGCTATCGAAAAACTTTCACTGGCAGTGAAATGGCCACAACTGAGGAAATCCAGTGCTTCAACGCGTTTGCAACACCATTGGCTCATGCTGACGGCAGAAAATTCCGATAGTAGTGATGAAGAAGAATGGGAAATGATCCCACATCACGAAGCAACGCGGTTAGAAACAGAACCGGAAGACTGGATACCCCTTTACAGTAATGAAACACCCAGCGCACCCGCGTTTGACCCTGAACTGATTACTGACCTTAATTTTGCCGATAAAAATCTGCTCGTAGTAAGCCCTCTACCTGATGTAACGCCCGACAAACAAACACCTATTTTAGAATACTTAGATGTCAGTCTTGATAGAATGCGCTGCTGGACACAATTTGCAATGATCAATGTGATTACATCGGGATTGGTGGTGGATGTAACAGGTTTTTCAGCAGGAGTCTATCCCTTTCGATGTCAGAGTAGCATTGGAAATTTAGTGCTAAGCTTAGGTGGCGAAGTCTTTCCCACACAAAGTATGGATGAACCGGATCGACAACATTTGGTGCAACCGGCACGTCGTTACCGTTATGACGTATGGAATAATAAATTAACTGAAATTGATACGTTAGGTCACGTCACATACTTTCGTTATAATGATGCTGATCAATTGATTCAAAAACAAGAACCTTTAGTGGATGTGGTTGACGAACAAGGCAACACCAAAGCACTTTCTCCTATTACCGATTTTGCATACAATACGCGTGGTTTGCAAATTGCAAAACGCGATGCGAATGGCAATACGCGCGGATATATTTTTGATGCGGCAGGTCATCGTATCACTGAAGTATTATCCGATGGCACGTTAAGAAAGACACAAATCTATGACGCATTCAATCATGTCATTGAATCGCACGATGCCTGCAGTGAAATCACAAAATATTTTTATGATCAACAAAACAATCTGCTTGCTTTTCAAAAACCTTCCGGTAGTCGACGTAGTTATACGTATAACGAACTAAAGCAACGCAATAGCGATGCTGATCCCGCTAATAATACACGACGTTATAATTTCGATGTCTTAGGTAATCTCATTGAACGTTATGAGCCATTGGGTCAATGCACCCGTATGATTTATGGGCGCAATCATCAGTTGATCAAATTAGAAAATCCAGATAATAGTTTCTTAACGTGGCAACGTGATGCCTTTGGTAAAGCACTGCAACACACCGATCTGAGTGGCGCTGTTTATCGTTATACCTATGATTACAAAGGACAATTAGTTGATGTCCGATCAGAGGATGGAAAGCATGGAGATTATTTTGAATTACAGCCGATTATATATAACGGAAATGTTTTTGGTTATGCTCAGGTCATAAAACCGCTCAGTGGACAACATCTACATTATCAATATGTTTCAGGACAAGTAACTGAATTAAATGATTTGGCTACCGGTAAAAAAACCTCTTATCGTTATGATTCAGAAGGTCGACGCATTGCTGCCAGTGTCATCAGTGATAAAGGTGAAATTTTCCGTGAAACCAGTAGTCAAATCGATGCCTTAGGCCGAGAAATTTTAACACGAGATAATCAAGCTATTTTCACTACCGCTTATGATGCTGTGAGTAATCGGCGTTTTATAAAAGGTGTTGTTGATGTGGGTGGGAGTCATCTTGCGCAAGAAGTTTGGTGGAAATACGATACAGAAGATCGCGTGATCATCTCAGAAGGTGTACTTCAAAATGGAGAGATCACAATCATACCAGATAGAGGGATGGAGCTTGTTTATCAAAATGATCGTCGAGTGACAGAAATTAATATAAGTTCCGTGCACAATGAAAAAATGACTGCGGATCTTCTCTATGACATCGACGGACGTTTGGTGGGTTCGAAAGTCAACGGCAACTACACAAACAAAAGTACCGAGAGACAATACGATAGTGCCGGCAGACAAACACTTTATAGAACGACTTCCCCCTTTGATTGGCTTACCAATCGCGTCACTGAGAATGAACGAATTTATAATGAAAATGGCTGGATAAACACCAATATTCAGCGTCAAGGTAGGACAACAGATTTTAATCAAAGCATTACGCGCACAGATTATCAACAATTAACGGCGATGGGTTTACCCCAACAGCAAACGATTAACTATAACGACGCAGCACACAATGTTGATCATCTCAATTGTAATTATGTGGGTTGGGATCAATGGCGCATTGCAAGTATTCAAGGTTATCGAACGAATAAGGATGGGACGAGCGATTATTCCTCAGTTAAAAATTACTTAGGTCCTAATGGCGAGCCGAATGCGATATCCGGTGCAGAAGATCCCGATGGGCGAGATAAATATTTTATCGCGACACCTGACGGTTTGATTCTACGTCGCATGCACTTAGTGGAACGGAATAGATATTATAGAGATGTTTTTGTTTGTAGTCTTGAAACTTATTATTTTTACCGCGTTAATGGTCAATACTTAGCTAGCTTTAAAAATAAAGGCTATGATTTCTTTGATTTAGCACTGAATTGGGTGAGTCCACAAGGCGACGCAGGTAAAGAAATTGGTCTAAGTTTAACTCAGGATTTTTCGAGTTTACCGCAAACCTACACCTGTGCCGCGGGAGATAGTTATGAATCGATTGCCAGCAATCTGTATGGAGATGCCAGTTTAGCCAGTTATATTGATGCGGCGAATGGCGGCGGAACACTTATTGCTGGCCAAACCATCGTCATACCGCAACTCGTTTCGGTACATAACAAAGCTGGAATGGCCCGTCCGTATTATCAATTTCTGCAAATCATCCAAGGTTCACTCACTCCGCACCTAGATACACCACAACCCCCACAAGACGATGAGGGGTTTTTTGCCCTATTGATCTGTGCCATTGCAGTGGTCGTTGTGTGTGTGTATCCGCCCGCAATTGCTGTTATCACAGAAATTGCCGGTAGTTTGGGAGTATCTGTACCCATAATGACTGGTGTGGCCGCCGGATTGGCGGATGCCGCTGCACAAGAATTGTGTGTTGGCATGGGAATAAAAGATCATTTTTCTTTAGCAGAAAGTATA
>NZ_LUKY01000026.1 GCF_001881495.1 Candidatus Rickettsiella isopodorum
GTCATCAACGCTGAACTGATATAACGAGAGATGTGTTCTACTTTTTTAAAATGAGATTTAATCCCTTGACTTCTAAGCTCTTCGATCTTTTTTTCAGCTTCAGAAAGTAAACAAATACTTCTCTTTAAACTATGTGATGGGCAGCTATCATATAGTTCAGAGAGAGTGCCAAATATTTTTGATTGAAAACGAAAAAAAAGACTTACTGATTGCTGTTGATTTTGTTTTTTTGCAGCATTGGTTGAATATCGGATGAATTTTAAAGTAGGATTTTTTAAATTTAAAAAATATTCCGAAATATATTTAACATTTTCTTTGGAAAAAATTCCTAGACGCCATTTGTTTTCAATGTAGTTTAATATTTCTGATAAATAAAAAAAACAGCCTAGTTTGATATAATAAGCAATTGCATCGCCCAAAAATCTAAGAAATTTTTCCTTTGGAAATTTGAGATAAGCCAGATCAATAAAATATTGACAATATTTTGCATCCTGAAGAATCAAACTATCAAAAAATTTTTTTTCTGGATGGCCGTATACTAATTGAGTTACTAACTCTGTGTGTTCTGACATATAGATAAGAAAATGAAGATAATGAAAAACATTCTCTGGGTCTTTTCTAAAAGCATAGTCCCAATGCCAAAGAAATAGCTGAGTATTTTCGACTGTTTTTTCAAACATCGAAGAATCCTGTTCGATATTAAGCCGTATGACTTGTTGAACTAAGCGGTGAATAGAGTATTTATCTTCATTATCTTTTGGATTAATCATGGAGTAACTACTTAGCAAATTCATAATTTCATTTAAATCCATTAGTTTAAAGCTGCGATTAAGCTGAATTACTTGAAAAAATTTTGCAGCAGAGATACTATCCGGAGATAAATAGGCCATGATATTTAAAATATTTAACGCACCTTGACCTATTTCATAAGATTTAATTTTATCCAATGTAATAATCCAAGTAGTAAAAACGGTCTTCAAATAAGGATCATTAGCGTAATCTGAAAAATTAAACTTTAAGAGTTCTTGTTGTTTTCTTTTATAAAGCTCTATGTAGTGAAAAATAGAAAAACTAGCGTCCGTGTTTCTTTTTAGTTTAATATAAGCAAGTGCTTGTTGTAATGCTAAAGGTAAGCCTTGAAGTAGTTGGTTTAATTCCATTATCCTTTCGTATTGATTATCTTCCAAGTCTAAAGATTTCTTAATCAATTCTTCGGTTTCTTGCCCTGTAAATACAGACAAGGATAAAGTAGTCGCAATGTTATTCCAATTACTATAACGCGAAGTAATGAGTACCGTTGGTTTATTTCCAGGTGTAGATTTAGGTAGATACGATTCTATCGTATGGTAATCCTCGACATTATCAAAAATAAAAAGACTTTTTTTATCTGAGAAGTAATCATAAATCTCTCCAATGTATTTTAAGTGCTGTTCTTGATCATACTGATCTTGGGTTGTAATCTGTAGCTTGATAGCGAGTTGCTGAAATGAGTAAATTAAATTTTCTTTAGTTTCTGCATCAATCCATAAAACATTATGATCATAATGATCCGCATAAAGCTGAGCATAGCGTAAAGCTAGTTGTGTTTTACCTATTCCTCCCAAACCACTAATTGACAGTTGAGAACCACTGGAAACTTGTGATGAATCGCTGCCCGATGGGCTTAATGGAGATGAGATACCTGAAACCGATAAAGTAAACCAAGTGGGCACAATAGCGGTTGTTCTTTCTGACATTAAGATATTGTGTAATCTCTCTAGAATCTCAACTCTTCCACTAAAATTTTTTACTGGCTCCCTTAAATTGAAGTAAATTGGTTTTTTACTCTCAGGCTGTCTAACTATAAATTGAGAAGCATAATGATTCTTAATTTTATTAAGAATACGTTGCGCTTCAGCAAATGCAGGATTCGTCTTGGAATGTAAAACATAATCATAATTTTTTGAAATAAATGGAAGCAGGTCTTCCGACTGAGAAAAATATTTTTCTATATACTTTTCTTTTAAACTCTCCCTCAATTCTCCATTGGTTTCTTTTTCCCAATCAAATAGACGGCGATAGCCATATCGATTACGTGGAGATTTTTTGGGAGCATAAAATTTCATAGGTTGACCATTGATATTGAATTCAACTAAACCTGTTTTCTCATATAAACTGACGGTACGAATATCATGTTTGTGCTTATCTTGTACATCATATCCTGCCACTCTCACTCTAGCTTGCTTAATATTTTTAAGCTTAGGATCAAAGAATTTTTCTGATGAACCTTTTACTACTCCTTTTTCTATTATCTCCTTAGAAATAATCACAGTCTCCTCATCCGAAGTCTTTTCTATATAACTAAATACTCGTTCAACGGCATCCTCAGCTAATTTTTCCATAGCCACTTTGTCGCCTGCTTTATCGGTTACCTGCATAAATTGACTTTCAAAGCTGTAAAAAATATTTATGGCTGCTTCAGCTAAAATAAGATCCAAATAATCTGGTTTAAGCACTGAAAAAGCGCGAGTAATTTTTTGAGCCTTATTTTTACTATATGCAAAATACTTATTACTAATCATTCTTAGTGAAGCCACTACTGAAGGAATAGAACCTACAAGGCTTTCAGCAACGCTTATACCTATTAAAGCGCCTGTTATGCCGGTTTTCAATTCAGTTTTTAATGCTTCCTCTGTTAATAGTTTATCTTTAGCAAGCAAATGATAGATCCCTAGTGTTTTTATAAAAGCACTCATGAAGGTTTCAAGAAAGATTTCTAAATAAATGGTTGGATTTTCTTTTTCAGTAAGGAGCGTTTTAAATCGTTTAGAATCAGGTTCAATCTTATCTATAGCAGGTCTAACATCATGCGATGGGAGTTCCAATTTTTTTTGTAGGTCGGGCAAAAAAGAAGGGTGTCGCTCTAGCCAAATTGGATCCTTACAGAGTTTTTCAGAAAAAAATACTCGCATTATATCGAAATATTCTTTATTACGCGGCCGGTTCAATTCATTAACAATCGAATGCAACGATTCATTTTGGTCAATCATTTTACTGAGATCGGCTGCATTTTCGAGCGCCCATATACCGCAATTATAATGGTCTTGTTGTTGAGTTAATCCAGGACTTAAACTTAAGGGTTGGATTTGAAAAGTCTCAATAAGCATTTGCGAATATCGAGAGGGTATAGGGTTATTTTTTGAATCCACATAATAAGCGATGTAATTGGCGTATTTATAAGAAATAACTAAAGTTACCCAATGTAAATTTTCTAAATTAATAATTAAAGTCAGCCGTGCTGTATTTAATTGATACGTTTGTATTTTTAATTGAAATGACTCTGAGGTCCTATATAATTGAGTTAGGGAACCTAATATTTCAAATTGAGCATTGCCCTCGCCTACTCCGAGGAATTGGTTATATTCTATTCGAGCAATTTCAGCAATATCTTCTTGACTTAACCAATAAGTATAATCACCTTTTACGGTAGCTCCAACAAGCGTTTCATCATCCGGAGCGCGTTTATTACGAGAAGAAACTCTTTGTTTAATGGGGCGTTCTATTTCGTTTACAGTATTTACATTAAGAGAGTGGTAAAATTGTTGCGTTTCATTTTTTATTAGCATAGTTAATTCCTTTTATTTTAGTTATCTCATTTCAATTTTTTTATGAGCTAATATTTGATAATTTTTTTAAATTATTCTAGTAAATTGTTAGATCAATGTTCCCAGAATGCTACTTTTCAGCTATTTAATTTATTTTTTTAATACTTAAATCATTAAAAAAATAAGTATGAATTAATAATTTACTAAAATTTAGCTGTTTTGTCGATACGATTCTTTAAATGATACAGATGAAAAATATTCTTTACATTGATCATTTCCATATAAATTTATTTCTTCACTTATTTCTAAAATATCCGCATAACTTAGTGAATTTTTGACATACTGCAAAATAGCTTTAAACATGGCTGGATTTTTATTCATCAAACTACAAACATCAGAAATTGTAATATACTCCTTGTCTAAATATTCAGTTTCAATTAAAAAAATAAAAAATTTTTTCAACTCATAATAGATTATACTATCTAAGATTTCGCGCATATTATTTTTCAAAATAAGCTTATTTTTACTTAAAAATTTAAAACAAAATTTTCCCTTATGATTAATAACTCTATTTATTAACTTTCCTAGTTTTCCTCCAATAATATCAAATCCCTGTCTATTTGAAACAAGGCTACTATCATTATTTAAATTAAAAAAATTAATGCCTCGTTTCATATATTTTTTTTCTTTCAATAAAATACCTCCATTTATTATTTTATTTTCAATGCCTAAAAAATTTACTGAGCGCTTATTTTTATTAATAAATTGCTCTAATGTTTGATTTTTATTTATTACAGTTTTTTTTAAAGAGTCTGGTAACAAACTAAAGTTTTCTAAAGATTGAATGTTTTTAAAAATAAAAGCTAAAGAACTCGGACAAAGTTGATGATCAAAATAGATAATAGTTCCTGGAGAAAGAGAACTAAAGCTTGTTAGATCTACCCAATGTTGATCTCTATTAGATAAGCGAAAAAGATGATCTAAAGTAAAAAAAGAGCAATGTTCAAAATCATATTGTATTTGTAGTCCACTATAAGCAAAAATTACAGGTTGTAAGTTTAAAGAGGCTTCTTTTATTATTTCTATACTTCTATTGAGTACTGCAGCATCAAGAACGAGTAGATAAACCTTACTATTTTTAATATAACAATCGACACAAAACCAATGCCTTTCATTTTCTATAGCAAGCTGAAAACGAGTCGGAGTTTTAGGATTATTAATACTTTTAGTTAAAAGCTTAAAGAAAATACTGAGCTCACTTTTACTGTTTTTTTTATAACCATCGCTACTAAGAACAAAAATATTTAAATTCTTTCTACGCGTTTTTTTTTCTTCAATTAAGCCATGCATTTCTTCTAAATATAAAGTAGGCGTTTTAGTCGACGGGAACACAGGTATTTTCCTCCTTATAAATTACCTTTCTGAAATTTATTATTTAGTATTTAAAAAATTAATCTATTGTTTTGTTATTCTACTTGTTTTTTTATTGTATACTCAATTTCTTTTTCTAAACGTTCAGTTTGAGCTTTTTCCAGCTGGACAAGATTTTGATTATTGTGCATCGGCCATGAGTTTCATGTGGTTAGTATCGATGGACAATTCTGGTACACGAAACCTTATTCTAAAAAATAAATAATCTATAACGGCTTATATTTATAAATTTGATATATGGCATTTTCTGTGAGAGAATATTTGAATAGCGATGAATTTCTTAGGCACTGGATTGACTTAAACACATCGCTGCTACTCTCTATCGCTTTTATAATAAAAATATTATGTCCCGTGCTTATCGATGCATTATCTCTCATTCTTATCTTATTCCTTACCTCTCATCAGCAGTGCATGCTGGGTTTCCTTCTCCGGCAGATGATTTTTTAGAAGGACACCTCGATCTCAATGAATACTTGATTCATCATCCTACAGCTACTTACTACGTACGGGTTAAAGGCGAATCGATGATTAATGCGGGTATTCGCGATGGTGACCTCTTAATTGTCGATCGGAGTTTGGAGCCTCGTGATAACAAGGTGGTAATTGCCATCGTTGATGGTCAATTAACTGTAAAACGACTTAAAAAATTAAAGAATCAACAATTTGTTTTGATAGCAGAGAACCCAGATTTTCCCGCAATTGCCGTGAATGAGGAAAATAATGTCAGTATTTGGGGAATAGTCACCAATGTCATTCATCCGTTGTAAGCATGGCTTATTTTGCATTGGCGGATTGTAATAATTTTTATGTTTCTTGCGAACGCGTGTTTAATCCCGCTTTAGAGAAACAACCTATTATCATCCTATCGAATAATGACGGTTGTATTATTTCTCGTTCGAATGAAGCCAAAGCATTAGGTATTCCCATGGGTGCACCGGCTTTTAAGTATCGCGATTGGGTACGTCGCGGCCAAATTCGATGTTTCTCTTCAAATTATGCTCTTTATGGTGATATGTCGCAACGTGTCATGGATTCCTTGCGGCGCTTGTGCCCAGATATGGAAGTGTATTCCATTGATGAAGCCTTTTTAAAACTTGATCATTATTCATACTATGATTTGAAAGCTTATTTAATCGAAATTCGCCAAAAAGTAAAACAGTGGACAGGTATCCCTATTTCAATAGGTTTAGCATCTAGCAAAACCCTCGCTAAAGTAGCAAATTTTTATGCTAAGCGGATAAGCAAAACCGGCGTTTATGATTTACGTTGTGCAGTACACCGTGATTCGTTATTAAAGACGTTACCTATCGAAGAGATTTGGGGAATTGGGCGTAAATTGACTGAAAAACTTCAGCATTACTCGATTAAAACCGCTTTTGATTTACAACAGGCCAATCCCAAAATAATGCGCCGACGTTTTAGTGTAGTGATTGAACGTATTATTCTTGAGTTAAATGGTATTTCGTGTCTTGATTTAGAAACTGTAGCGGCTAAAAAGCAGATTATGTGTTCCCGGTCTTTTGGTCGGCCTGTAACCGATTGGCAGGATTTAAGTAGTGCCTTGAGTCGCTATGCGGCGCGCGCAGCTTATAAGCTAAGGAAACAAAACTCCAAAGCTCAAGCTATTTATGTGTTTGTTACAACCAATAGGCATAAAACTAGCGATCGACAATATACGAAGGGTTTAACGAGTTCGCTAGTAACAGCAACGAATGATACACGTGAGCTAATAACCGCGGCGCAACGTGTTTTAAAACAATTGTATAAAACTGGATTTAATTATAAAAAGGCCGGGATTCTATTAATAGACATTATATCGGATTCTCAACACTTAAATGATCTTTTTGTCCAACCAACTTCACTCCGTTCAGTTGCATTAATGAAAATATTAGATGAGACAAATAAGAGTTTCGGCTCACATACACTCTTTTTTGCAGCCGAAGGATGTGTACAAGCTTCTTGGTCGATGCGATCTGGAAACCGTTCACCACGCTACACCACACATTGGCAAGAAATTATTAAAGTAATAGCTTAACCGTTGATATTGTTATCGGCAGCCATATTATGCCGGTACGGGCGGATCTAAATCAAGCGAGAACGCTGGTTAACCAAAGATGAAGCAGAACGGTTACTTAAAGAGTTACCCTCACATTTATCCGATATGGCAGATTTCTCTTTAGCTACCGGTTTACGCAAAGCCAATGTCATAGGATTAAGGATTAAGATGGAAGAATGTTGATTTAGTTAGGCGACATGCCTTTGTGAGTGCATCACAATCAAAAACTAGAACAGCAATTCCAGTACCTCTTAATGCAGAAGCTGCGGCAATTATTGCAAGACAAATAGGTAAACATATTGAATTTGTTTTTACCTATGAAGGAAACCCTGTTAAGCAATGCAATACATCTGCATGGCGTAAAGCGTTAAAGCGAGCAAAGATCGAAGCATGACTTACGTCATACATGGGCATCTTGGCATGTTCAAAATGGAACATCCTTACAGAATTGCAAATATTAGGCGGATGGTCATCTTTTGACATTGTATTACGCTATGCGCATTTAAATAGTGATCAACTTATGAAGGCTGCCGAGCGAGTATCTGGTACAAAATTGGTACATTCTGTTCAAACGGCAGCAAAAGGAGGCTAGCTGAATAAAGGATAAACTGTTAGAATGCCGGGCTCTTTCGAATCATGCGCCCGTAGCTCAGCTGGATAGAGTACCAGGCTTCGAACCTGGGTGTCGGGGGTTCGAGTCCCTCCGGGCGCACCAGAAAATATTATTTTTTCAATAACTTATCTGATTATTTAAAGCCTTATTTTTATTTAAGTATTGCCATGTACCAATTTTGTACCCGACACCACACGTTCAGGGGCAACTTGAAGTTGTTGACTATTTAAATGCGCATAACGTTGTACTGTTTCGTACGAGGACCAACCACCAAGTTTCTGCAATTCATAGAGTGAAGTTCCATTTTGTATATGCCAAGATGCCCAGGCATAACGCAAATCATGTCAGTGAAAATCTTTTATCTCTGCTCATTTTAAAGCTTTTCGCCACGCAGCGTTACATTGCTTAACTGGTTTTCCTTGATAAGTAAAAAGAAATTCCATATGTTCCCTATCTGTTTTCGAATGATTTCGATGACCTCTATGCTAAGTGGAACAGATATCGCTCGTTTGTGGGCAAAAAAAACTAGTAGAATATAAAGAATAGATCAAAAATAGGGTTGAATACTGTTTTTTAGTTAGCTTTTTAATATTGAATTAATAAATTTTAGACGGCTAGTTTATGAGGAGAAAAAAATGTCGCTATTCCCATTATCTTCTAAAGCTTCTATTGTATCTTCAGAAGAAATGCACGGCTTGATCGAAGAGAAAAAATCACGTAGAAAGGATTTAAATATTTTTTTTCTTTCTAGCGATGGCTACAAAGAAAAAAACTATACGAGTGAACTCAGTATTTTCTTTAAGTTATTAGCCAAAAATATTAACAACACTCAAATTCCTACTCGTTTCCAACTAGCAATAGAAAACCAAGGTCATTGGTTTAGTGTAGATTGTTATATTAAAAATAATCAGGTTTATCTGCTTGTTCTTGATGCCGCAGTACTTTATAGAAGCACAGAAATAATAAAAACAGTGTCTTTAAACTTAAAGCCTATAATTTTTTCTTATAGTGGAACTCAAATACAACATGATTTTGATCATTGCTCTTTTTTTACTTTAGATCATCTTTTTCGCTTATCTAATAGGGATCAGCATTGGGATGATCTAATCGGTTTTAACCTTTTTTCACCAGAAACTACTATCTATTTTCATCACGAATCATGCCCTAATTCTTTAGCTTTTATTTTTAAAAACATACAATCTTTAACAAGATTTAGCCAGTTATCCAATTCATTAAAAAAAACGGTTATTAACAAAAATCAGACAACGCTAGAACAATTTATTAAGAAAAATACTCGTTCAGAAAGTTTTTTAGGTATTGGAAATACCGTAATAAATATAGGTATTATATTGAAATATAAAGAATATACGAGAAATACTAGATATTGTCATTTACTATGAGTTAAAAAGATTTTTAATTCTTTTAATTAAAACTGGATTACTATGCAAAGAATATATTAAAATTTCTGATATTTGTAATTTGATAAATAAAAATCTAATCATGTTTAAAATTATTTTTGAGTACGCAAAGAGTTCACTCACTTACCGTGATATTTTAAAAATAAGTCACAAAATAAACTTACAGGGAAATGAGCAATTTAAAGAATATTTCTCATCAGTATTTTTTGAAGAGCCCTATTCCCATTCTTCTACATGCTTATTCATCTAGGACCTGGTGCAAGTAAAGACTCGATCATCGGCCACGGTGAATCGCGCATGAGCCCTGTTTAAACACATAATTTGTGATCCACTCGATGCTGAAATGGTGCAAGTAATATAGGGTTGCCCATTGGTATATTGTAGAAAAGATAGTTAAAATTTAATACTTTTAAACCAATAGCGGGTTTGGCTAGAATTTTATTTTGCTGTGGGACAATCCTGAAAGCATGTTACAGGCCGTAGTAAACAAACGGATTCAATGGTTAAAATATTATTTAGCAGCTTATTAAAATAAAAAATATATACCGCTTTGAGAAAAAAGACTTTGTATTTTCCATACAATTTGAAAAAAATAATAAATCGACTACCCTACAGATAATAATTAAACTCTATTACGTTTTTAAAAACCCATAGGTAGGATAGGCAAATGCCGCTTAATGACAAAAAAAATTTAGGAATAGGGATGATGTTCCTGTTTTCTGTTATTGGATTCATTCTGTCGCTATTTAATTTTTTTCTTCCGTCAAGCCCGATTAGTTATACCGGCGGGGCTGAGTTAGTAACCTTAACTACATTGATAATGACCTTATTAAGCGTGCTAATTTACTATTTCCGACGCGATAGTCATCGATGGATACGGATTGGCGTAAATACGCTTATTATTTTGTTACTGCTAGGTACATTATTGGCCTCCTACTTCTTAGAAAGCTGGTCGCTATTAGCTTCCGTGCTTTTGGTTGGCGTGGGTTGGTTTATTCAAGTTTTTACACGAGTAAAGAATGAGCAAACTTATTAAATGCATCGCACTTTTTTTTACGTGTTTTTTCACTATAAACGTTTCCGCAGAAAACACTACCTGGCAAACGTTCAATGGCGACTTAAAAGCACAGAAATATTCACCATTAACCCAAATCACACCACGTAATGTCCATGATTTGTCCGTCGCATGGACTCTACATACCGGTGATTTTTCTACCGGCAAGGGCAAATTACCTCCTACGGTATGGTCAGCTACACCGCTTTTTGTAAATAATACAATTTATGTCAGCACACCCTTTTATCGTGTTTTTGCTCTCAATCCTGCAACGGGTAAAACTAAATGGATTTTTGATCCGCATGCGGTCTTAAAAGCACTGTCGCAACCGGCATTAAAAACTCGGGGGGTGGCTTATTGGCAAGCAGAAACTATGATCCCAGGAAAAGCATGCCAGAAGCGTATTTATATTGGCACCATGGATGCAAAACTATACGCCATTGATGCTAACACAGGAAAGCCTTGTACTGATTTTGGTGTGCAAGGTAAGTTAGATATTAATCAATGGAATAACCATCCAGACCTTTGGCCGTTAGGGATTTTACAGCCACCCACGGTATATAAAAATTTATTAATTTTAGGTTGGGCAGGTAAAGATTGGACATATTCTATTGATCCAGTAGGTAATGTTTTTGGTTTAGATGCGCGAACGGGCAAGTTGCTGTGGACCTTCCAGAGTATACCGCCCGATATCGCAGCAAAAACTGGTACATCTAATGTCTGGGCCAGTATGTCGATTGATCCGGACCAAGGGATTGTCTATCTACCGATCAGTTCACCCAGTCCCAATTTTTGGGGAGGGAATCGTTTAACACCTATTCCTTTTGGAACCTCCGTCACAGCCTTAAATATTAATAACGGCAACGTCATCTGGAGTAAACAGTTAGTTCACCACGATCTTTGGGACCTTGATACTAACTCGGCGCCTTCACTCGTAGACATTAAGAAAGAAGGTAAAACAATTCCAGCATTAGTCCAAACATCTAAACAAGGGTACTTATTTATTTTAAATCGTTATACTGGAGAACCTATTTATCCGATCGTTGAAAAGGCAGTGCCTGCTTCGGATGCAAAAGGTGAGATTGCCGCTAGCACGCAACCCACAGTTCCTTATCCCATTCCAGTGGTTGCTGATAAATGGCCTGGTGTTTTTAAACTCTCTGATTGGCTGAGTTTTGGCTACTGCTCACGAAAATTAGCCACGCTAAAATACCAAGGTCGGTTCACACCACCTAGTGAACAAGGAAGTCTCATTTTTCCCGCAACCGCAGGTGGAGTGGAATGGGGTGGGGGTGCTGTCGACCCGAATAAACAAATTTTCGTGGTTAACAGTTCAATGGCTGTACAAATTTATAAATTAATACCTCGAGAAGATTACAATGATTTTCTTAAACGTCATCACACCGCTAATGTAGGAGAAGCGTATGGAATGTTTACCATGGCCGGATCGCCTTATGGATTTAAATTAGATACGTTTTTAAATCCTTTGGGTATGCCTTGTTGGAAACCTCCTTATGGTGAAATTTCTGCCTATGCTTTGAATACGGGACAGCGGTTGTGGAAAAAACCGTTTGGCGAAGTGCAACAATGGGGATTTTATATGCCAAAATCGTGGGGTAGTATTACCATTGGTGCGCCCGTCATCACAGGGAGTGGTTTAATTTTCATCGGGGCCTCTATGGATTCACGAGTACGTGCATTGGATCTTAATACAGGCGATGTACTTTGGAGTGCAGATGTAGCTGCACCAGCAGTTTCTATTCCAGCTATTTATGAATATCAAGGCAAGGAGTATGTTGTGTTTGTAGTAGGTGGCAACAGTATTTTGACGCCTAAAGTCAGTGACCAAGTCATTGCCTTCGCTTTACCTAGTCAAAGTAAATCCTGATGAATATCAAAACGATAGCAAAAATTATTATCGTGCTAGGTGCTATTTTAGGATTAGTGGGGTCACTAAGTTATTTCTTTGCTGAGAAGTTTATCTATGACTATAATCAAAGCATTCCACAATCAGAGGAAATGGTCATAGGGGCTTTTATCTTTCTTATTTCCCTTGCAAGTTTATTGTTAGCTCTCT
Source organism: Candidatus Rickettsiella isopodorum (assembly GCF_001881495.1). Taxonomy (NCBI): domain Bacteria; kingdom Pseudomonadati; phylum Pseudomonadota; class Gammaproteobacteria; order Legionellales; family Coxiellaceae; genus Rickettsiella; species Candidatus Rickettsiella isopodorum. The sequence continues at coordinate 12,234 of NZ_LUKY01000026.1, forward strand.
TGGCTTTTAAGCACTCATATGCTAATTCTAAATTTTTATTCATTATCGTGATTATTTTAGGCGTAAGTTTATTTACCTTATTATCTTTTACTGCCGTGATCTCTTCGCTTGTCTCTCCCTTTACAGCAGCGCTTCTCATTCTTGCAGGTGGCATTATCGGTGATATTGGTGTTGCAATTGATCAATGATACTTCAATATCTCCTAAACGCTCACATTACTTTAAAAATGATTTTGAAGTGTGAGAATTTCGATAGATCAACGGAATTTCTTTGCATAAAGTGATGTTATCCATTGCACGTTGAATCGCTTTTTGCACCACTTCATGATGCGGTGACAAATCACATACCGGATCCGCCGCACGGGCATCGTTAAGCAGTAAATGCGCTTGACAACGGCAACCACCAAAATCTTTAAATCGCAATGTACAAGATCGGCAAGGTTCTTTCATCCATTTATCGCCTCGAAACCGATTAAACAACGGGGATTCATACCATATCCAATGTAGGCTATTTTCATGTACTTTCGGAAAAACCAAATTCGGTAATATTCTCGCTGAATGACAAGGTAAAGCATAACCATCGGGTGTAATAGTTAAGAAAATTTTACCCCAACCATTCATACATGGTTTGGGTCGATTACTATAATAATCTGGAATAACATAATAAATCTTGGCTTTATCGCTATAACGTTTCTGATAGTCATGTGCAATGGCTTCGGCTTTTTTTATCTGTTCCAATGTGGGTAACAAGAGGTCGCGATTCACGAAAGCAAAACCGTAATATTGCGTATTCGCTAATTCAATATAATCGGCCTTTAAATCCAAGGCTAAATCTAATATCTCTCGAACTGAATCAATATTTAATCGATGAATAACGATGTTTAAGGTAAGATTAAAATTCTGCTCTTTGGCCTTTTTTGCCATTAATAACTTATGCTCAAATGACTTCGTTCTTGCAATGCGGTTATTTAATTCTTCTGTACTGGCCTGAAGACTAATTTGTATACTATCTAAACCTGCATTTTTTAATCCTATTAAACGACTTTCATTGAGTCCTACCGTCGATGTAATAAGATTAGTATAATAATTTAATGCGTGGGCTTCGCTGACGATAATTGTTAGATCTTTTCGTAACAGCGGTTCACCACCCGATAAACCTAATTGAACAGCGCCCAATTCTCGTGCGTCCCGCAGTATTTGTATCCAACTTTCCGTATCTAATTCTTCTTTACTTTTAATAAATTCGAGTGGATTCGAGCAATAAGGACATTGTAAAGGACAGGCATAGGTGAGTTCCGCCAATAACCAATGCGGTGGCAATAGAGTTTCCTTTGCTTCTTGCTGATTTCCTAACATTTAAACAACTGCTAACCACCCTTTTTGCAGTGCCTCTGTTAAAAAGTGATAAGTATCTTCTGTTAGATCGATTATCGCACCTTGTGTATATTTACTTTGTAACACGGCAATTATGGCTGAAATAGAGCGACCACCGTCACATAATTTTAGGATTTCAGCCGCACTTGTATTTAGCGTTACCATCCCTTCTGGATAAAGCAGCACATAGCACGCTTGGCTTTTTTCCCATTGCAAGCGAAATCCCCCAGCAAGAGCAATATTTGCATCTAAACTTAGTTGATTTTCCATAATGCGTATTATGTATCATCCTTTGAAAATGTGATGGGAGGCTGATCAAGTACATAGGCTAAGTAAAGGTTGTCTGAAATTGCCCAAAGAATTTCTAATTTAAGCGTTAAAATAGCCAATGCTTGTGTTTGTTGTTCTTGTGTTTGAAAATTTTCTAGCGTTAATTGTAAACCTTTCGTGACGTGATGATTTATTTGATCTAATCGACCACGAAAATAAGCCAATGCTTTTAAATCAATCCATGGATAATGTGTTGGCCAATTCGTTAAACGTTGGCGGTGAATTTCTGGCGCAAAAAGCTCCGTCAACGATGAACAAACGCTAGCTTGCCATGTACTGGTACGCGCGAAATGAACATAAGCATCGACTGCAAAGCGTACGCCAGGCAAGACATATTTCATAGACCACAGTAAGTCACTGGTCAGGCCACACGCCTCTCCCAATGCCAACCAGGCTTCAATACCACCTGGATTAATGACATCGCCATCGTGTTCAATGATTCGTTTTACCCATTCTCTGCGTATCTCGCGTATAGGGCAATTAGATAAAATAGCCGCATCTTTTACTGGGATATTTACTTGGTAATAGAAGCGATTAATAATCCACTGTTGAATTTGTTTCCGGGTCAATTGGCCATCATTCATTAACTTATTGAACGGATGATAGATATGATAATATTTTTTAAGGCTTAAAATTTTTTTTTCAAACTCCCTCTGAGACGATAACGCTATGCAGGATTCAGTGTGCATAAAGCAGAGTTCCTAAAGTAAGATATTCATTCCATCATAGGCTATTTCAATGTTCGCATTGTTTAATTGGGCATGTTCAGGAGAGGTTGTATTAAGTATCGGATTCGTATTATTCACATGAATGACTATTTTTCTTGGTTTTTGCAATGCATTCAATTTAGAAAGTAACCCTTCCTCACTGGCTAAGGCACAATGACCCATCTCAGTTGCTAATTTGTTATTTATTCCGCAACGTGACATTTCATCTTCATGCCAAAATGTGCCATCAATTAGGACACAATCTGCATTATTCATGCTTTGAAATAGTCTTTCATCAAACTGCGCAATAGCCGGCGCATAAAAAAAAGTTTTCTGTGTTAGCTGATCTAAAATAATCAAAGCCGTATTCGCACCTTGTTTAAGATTGTGTCTATAAGGCGAATACGGTGGGGACTTTCCCGGCAAATCGATAGGTGTCAATACTAAGTTTTTAAATCCTTGAATCGTAAAAGCGTGAGAAACATTAATACGATTAAAATCAATAACGCAATAATTTTTTAAAATTTTAAACAGTGGAAAATGGTGTGTCAGTTCCTCTTGAACCAGTTCTGTACAATAGATGACTAATTTTTCGGCTTCCCGTAATGAAAGTAATCCAGTCACATGATCAATTTGGCTATCTGTCAAGATGATGGCCTGAATTCCTGTATCACGTAACAGGTTACTTTGTTGCGCTTCGTGAAAATCTTCCAGTTGTTTGCGTATATCAGGCGACGCATTGATGAGAATCCATTTTTTATTGTCCTCGCTGACAGCAATCGAAGACTGTGTACGTGAAACAGCGGCTATCGTTTTTACTCGTAGTCCTTGGCAATTACTGCAATTACAATTCCATTGCGGGAATCCTCCGCCCGCTGCTGATCCTAGAACCTTGAGTAGCATTTTTTATCCATTCCGGATATCATTATGAGTGATATATGTACATGTTTATCTCAAAGCCAAAACGCATCTCAGTATAAACAGGTTTAATCCATTTCATCTCTCATTGGTTCCTTTTGTACTTAAGGAACTCACATTATAGTAGGTGCAGCAGTATCATGCAAAAAGCCTAGAAATTCAGAGGGCATACATGGACTTGATAACTGCCATACTGATTATTTTTTTATGCATTTACTTTAATTTTTAATGAGTCATCCATTATTAACTTCAGGAATTAATAGATAAACTTATATTTACTCTTCATCAGCGTGAAAATCTAATTCCTAGGAATATCCTTCTATTATAGTAAGTACATCGAGCATAAATTTAAACTTATTAAACATTCAATATTTCTCAAACTTTCCGATCCATTTAAAAAAAATTACAATTTTTCTTTAACATTTTCCATTTGAAAAAGTATTACTGACTGCTCTATAGAGCAGCTTTTTCCTTCTACCTGCTCTTATCATTAATTTCTAGGTTAAATGGAACTAAATTTATATTTTAGTTATAAAAATCAAAATAATTAGCTTTTTAAAAAAAATGTATGTACCAAAATTGTATCTGGATAAAATGGAAGAAACAGAAGTTCCTGTAGTTTTCAGTAGGTTATTAAGTTTGCAAGGTATCGCAAGTGTTGATTATTAATTGTTTTTTACTTATACATTCAGGCTTCGAACTTGGGGGTCGGGAGTTCGAGTCCTTCCGGTCGCACCAGTACAATCTTATTTTTTCAATAACTTATCTTACTATTCAAAGGCTTATTTTTCATCTATGTATTACCATGCACCAATTTTGTGCCGACACACGTTCAGCAACCTCTTGAAGCTGTTGACTATTTAGATGTATAAAGTTGCACTGTTTCATAGAGACCAACCACCAAATTTCTGCAATTCATAGAGTGAAGTTCCATGCTGTATGTGCCAAGAAGCCCATGCAGGGCGAGTCATGCCAGTGAAAAATCTTCGATCCTTGAACGTTTTAACGCATGTTTCTTATTACTCAAGTACGAAATGGAAAAATATCAATTTCTAAAGCTGCTGAAATGAAGTTTAAAAGCTAATATATTAACTCAATTTAGGAGAAGACATAGTAGTATCCCATTGATCAATTTTAGAAACCTGACTCTTTATTGCTTCTGAATTCAATGATTTAAAGAGCTGATGAAAAGAATGGGAAACTAAAGTATCACTTTTTCCTGAAGAAATTTTATTTAAAATAGTTTCTGTCAAGGTTTTACCACCTATAATTTCTTCTTGAGGCAAATATTTAATTTTTAGAATCTGTTCCTTCCAGTAGGCTGACAAATCTTGATGCTTTATAAAGTCAGGTTCTTCTTCTTTTAGATTTTTTAATAATAAACGAGAAATAAGCCATTTTGCTAACTCAATATGGTTATGCAGATAGGCTAAATTTAATGGAGTAAGCCCATCAATATCAGTCGCGTTAAGGTTGGCTCCATTTTCTATAAGCAATTTTGCTACCTTAATAAGGCCTTTTTCACATGCCCAATGAAGAGGTGTCCATCTATGATTAGAAATTGTCGCATTAACATTGGCCCCTTTTTTGATCAGTAACTTTGCTGCCTCAATATAACCATTTTTACATACCCAATGGAGCGGTGTTGCTCCATCAGCATTAGCTGCATTAACATTAGCGCCACCTTCTTCTATAAGAAGTTTTATTAGCTCCTCATGGCCTTCTATAGATAGCCGATAGAATAAAGGTGCTTCAAAAAAAGTCGCATTAACATTGGCCCCTTTTTCTATTAAAGGTTTAACACGTTGTAAATCATCCTGCTTAGCAGCTGAATAGAGTTCAAATACTAACGACATGCTATCATCCCAGTAAATTATTATTTAGTTTATTAGATAATATATAATTATTATTAAGCTTTGTTAATTATTCATGTCCTGCGAATACTTTTTTCAGTACGCTATATAAAGGTTTTTATCGATCTTTTTTGTTTGCTGAGTCCTGTCCTCATAATTTTTTTTCAAATCACCAAAATCACTGCATAAATCTATTTTTCTAAAAAATTTAACAGTCTACAATAGAATAAAAAATAACCAACGTAAAAGCGTTTTATGATACTTCCGCATTCTGAAGTTTACAAATTTGATCTATCGTCTAATAGCTCAAAGAATGTATTAAAGCAAAAGTAGTAGCATTACTCCAGAAAAACATCAAAACTATCGTGTGATTAACACGCGCAGCAAGGATATTATCGCACAAATTAGGTAGATACAGCAGTTAAATGGATGGGGGTCATGGTAAAACAAATAATACCTGCTGAAGAAACAAAAATAGTTAGAAATAAAGGTCGCTTATACTAGTGTACTTACTTACGGGTTAGTAATGAAACTTCCTATAGTTGGAGTAAGTTATGCTTAATCCACTCTCTGGTAACAAAAAATAACGGTTTTTTCAGTATCCCATCAATTTAAAATTAAATTGATGGAATACTTTTATTTCGCACACCCTTATTCCTCGTGGGAACATGACTCAATGAAAATATGGATGGGCTAATCAGACAGTATTTAAAAAAAGGCTCTGACTTAAGTCACATTTTAAATAGGTCACCTTACTCATCTCTTTGTGTCACATTAAGCCTGAACTATTCCATATGATGTACATATCCCTTCTCTTCATCAGCGTCTCCTTCAACGAGAATTAAAGAACCCAGGATTGTTGGAAGGCATAGAATGATCCAATGTGAGGGTTGTTGTTGTAATTGAAGCAAGTCATTCATTATTTTTTCTATTCGTTCTTCCATCTTTGCGTTGCTTTGTTCAAACTCGGCCCTATCTTGTGCTCGTGTCGATTCGAATTTAGCTTTATCTTGGGCATGTTGTGCTTCCATTTGTTCTATCGTTTCTTTAGAGTTTTTTAATTCTTCTTTTAATTGCGTATTCTCTATTAAAATTCCACCTTCCTGTTGCTCCCATTCATTAAATAAAGCACTTTGATATTCTCGAGTTGATTGGAGCAACTGTTCAAGCGATTCGAGTAACTTAACATTAAATTGATAGCCTCTAAACCATTGCTTTTTAGCACTTTCTACTTCCGTGTATAATACTTTGATAATTGCTTCAAAATCACTCAGACTACTATGTGTAATAGGATTTTTTTGAGTGCCTGCCTGGGCTGCTTGGATAACTAATCGAAAATCCTTTTCCCAATTTTCTTTTTTTGTTTCTACTCCAATTCGTTTAAATAGTTTTAATAAAAAGGGCAATTGATCCACTTCTAATAAGGTAGTTATAAATTCATCTAAGTGAAGTTTGATCTTTTTTAATCCAGCATCAATTTCGCCATATCTTGTGGATAACCGAGATATAAAGGGAAAAAAAGCGCTTAAATCCTTTTTTACATGATTAAGAATTAATTCTTTATAAATTTGTTCTTCTTTATTCGAGTCCGAAAAAATCTGATATAAATTGAAAATTTAATGGTTTACTCTCTTGGTTTTCTAAAATATGGATATTTTCTAATTTAATTACTTTCCATTGATTTATCTCAAAAAGATTTAATAAGATGTTTTCAATCGCTTCGGCCGCATATTCACACCCTCCTCTTAAGGGAAATTCTCCCTTCTCCATATAATTTAAAATACGAATTTCTTTATCGTCAGAATTGAATTCAAAGTGATTTCTAAGTGATGCAGGGAACTCTTCTTCAGTCAGCGATCCTGATAAAGCAGTCGTTTTAATCTCTTTTGAATCCACTAATTCCTCCCTATAAAAAGGAATCAATTCAACATCATGTAAATAAATTTCATAGGAAGCGCTATCCGAAGGATAGATATGATCGCTTAGCTTTCGCAGCTGTTTTATCGATAATTTGGAATGAAAAAACTTAAATCAGCCTGTTTTTAAGAAAAAATCAAATGCATCTTCAAATACATCGATACCCATTATATTAACTCCTTTTATTAAATTTGTTTTTTCAATTAAGTATAAATTATTGAGAAATAATTTCCTAGATTATAGGAGTTATGTATTTTTCAAGGTTATTCTTAAGTGCGTCTTTCGCTAATGGCGATAAAGTCTTTGCTTTTAAAGGCACATGGAAAAAAAACATATTATAATTTACAGGTATTTTTTGATTATTTTTTTCATCTATAATTTTTTTAATAGCCTCAATATTTTTTTTGGTAAGCGACAAAGAATCATTTTTTAATAAGAATTGAAATACCTTATTTAAGGATTCTTGAAAAGAAATAGAACTTCCAAGGGTAATATTGCAAAAAGGTGATTGTATAAACCATTTTATAGCTTCATATTTAATTTTGTTTGAAAAGAGTATTTCATGTACGCGATTTAGGTAAGGTGCATAAAGTTCATAAAAAAGCTTTGCTTCTTTTCTTAATTCATTATCAAACTCAAAAAATAGCTGGAATTTAGGGATCTGTTGCTCAAAACTTCTCGTTCAGAATAAGAATAGCTTATTGTAGAACTCGCTTCTAAAAATTCATTGAACATTAAATAATTTTCTATTTTTTTTATGAACGCTTTAAAAAATTCTGCATCATTTTCAAGTTCAAATATTTTATAAACTAAATTATTTTTAAGGGAATGGATAGTATCAGTTATAGATTCTGAAAAGAAAGGCTGCGCAAATAATTCCTTTAACTCTTTAAAGCCTTGAAGTAATTCACCTTTTTTAGAGTATTCCATAGAGCATATTATATTATACGTAATTGAAAATTTATCTTTTATATTCATAAATAGTTTTTAATTTGCTTCAAAAATTAACTTTATCCTATAGATTTACTCTTAACGATTTATTAAACCTAGCCTACTCGATAAAGTATCTTACTCTTTTTGAGAGCGCAATTTATAATGACATTATCTACTTATCGCTAGCTTTCTTTAGATCCAAATTGAGTAGATGGATCTTAGCAATCCCCTTTCCTTGTAGCAATCTGACAGATGAAATTTATTTTTTATCAGGTTTTTATATTTAAAGCTATTTTTAATTATGCAAAGAGCTCATTCACTTACAGTGATATTTCAAAAATAAGGCAAAAATAAAGTAATATGAAAATGATCAATTTAAAGAACATTTCTTATCAATATCGGAGCTTATTGCTATTTTCTACGTGCGTGTTCATCTAGGCGTGTAAAAGATAATTATTATTCATTAGAGATGTTTTAATCTATTTTCAAGTGCCAATTTGATCAGTTGTTTACATAATTTATCAGATTTTGACATTTTATGAAAAATAAAGCCATTTGATTTAGGTAAATTATTTACAAAACTCTTTCTCTTATCATATAAAATAGAAAAAAAGCTGTCATAATTAAAAAATTTACCTTCTTTTGTTTTTTTATCGAGTAATATTTCACAATGATCATTAAAATATTTTTTTTTAGAAAGGTTTATATCTTGAATCATTAAATGATATATCTCTGTTAATTTTATAGAAAATCTTTTTGATTCAAAAGTAATTAGCGTAAAAAGATTAGTATTAAAAAACCATTTAAGATCGTCTGTTTTTATCTCTTCTGTTAGAAGAACTATTTTTAACCTATCTAATTCTTTAAAGTATTCTACAAAAAAATTCTCTTTTTCCTCCATTTTTTGAATAGATAATTTAATAAATTTTTTTAAATCATCTGCCAGATTAGACAATAAATTAATTATACATAAATGCTTTTCTAGAATAATTTTTTCTCCTTCAGAGTAATTTATATCTGAGACGTTTAAGATTGCTTTGAGAATGCTAGGATCTAAAATTTTCTTAATAATAACTTTTAAAAACTCAGGATCTTTATCTAGCTTGAAAAATATATAGACTTGATTTCTCTTGAGCTTTTTAATGACTTCCATACAAGATTTCTCAGATATAGAAGAATCGAGTAAACTCATAAGTGCCTCATGTTCCTTCATTAAAATGACTGTATTTGGATAAGTAGCGAGATTAATTTTTTTTAAAAAAAAGCGAAGTTTTATTTTAATTTCCATACTAAAACTCAACTGGTTACTTTTACCTTTTTAGTTAAATTATATCTGGTTGATTCTTTAATTTCTATTAAATAAAAACTAATAGATGATGTATCTTTATATTTTTTATAAAAAAAATTATGATAAAAATATCTATTTACAAAATTTTGTTTGGATCTAATTCTGAAAATAGAACGCGTATATAAATCTCATCAGAAAATTGCTGAGATAAAATTTAATAAATAATTAATTTCTAAAACACGATGTCACACTTAAATTTAAAGCTCTATCATGCTTAATTAAATTAAGTGGTTCAGTTTGACATTCCACCTCTCGAGGTAAATTATGAAAAAAAGATGATGGGAGCATTTGAGTTTTATTAAGGTATACCTCTTTTTGTTTCATAGCAACCTCTGCTAGCAGAGCAAGATCGGAAGTATCTACTATTTCTTCTTCTGATTGTCTACGGTCGTTTTCTGCAGTTTCTTTTCTTAAGCATGGTTGCGCATTGTTAGATAAAATTCTGCATTGATTGGTTTCTAATATAATATTTTCAAGTTCTTTTTTAATCCTTTTGCTCTCTTCTTTAACCGGTCTAACTTGAATATATTGTTCCAAAGTTCTCCCACATTTATTTTTTTGTAAAAAATCTGCTCCATTTTTCTTCAAAAATTCTAAGATTCTAGGCTGGCTATACAAAGCAGCATAATGAGCAGGCGTGTTCCCTTGCTCATCGGGTATATTTATATTAACGCCTTGTTCTAATAAATATAAAAATACCCTATCACTGCCATATCTTGTCGCAATATGTAATAGGCTTTGTCCATTTTTACTGGAAACCGCTTGATTAAGATCATAATCTTCACGGATACAACTTTTTAAAAAATCTAATTCTTCTTTTAGTTTTACTAAATCATTTTTCTTAACAGCTTTAATTATATTCATGATTCCCATAATTTTAACCCTTATATAAATCTATATAAAAAACATAATAAAGCATAAATATAAAAAATTAAGGAAATATTAATACCTGAATAAAGCACCTTGATTCTTTAGAAAAACTAGAATGACATCCTCTACTTAGAATATTTTCGTATAACTCCTTTTAGACTCTTAAGTAAATCAGTCCTATCAGTGTTTTTTTGTCAATTTTAGCCGCCTGCACATTACCGACTATATCAAAATCAATGTGATTTTCAGCATCCATTGTTTTTTTATTTTTTTTGGTTAACTTGTTTCAATATCGGAAAATTGGCTTCCTGTATCGTTGATAATAAAATTTTTGAGATTTCACAGAGCTGTCCACTTTTTATTTTACCTACCAATTTCGCTAGCAAAGCAACTTCATTAAAGTCAGCATTAATTTCTGACTCTTTTAAATCTTTCTCAAATTCAGTTATGATATTTAATGCGTAGGCTTGTACTTCTAAATCAGAGAGATAATTATCTTGAAAAAAGTTGTGTTTTTTACCTGTTTTTTTTCTTACCAGCATATCAACTAAATACAACGTATTATTCATATGTAAATAATCAACCTTAAACTTTTGATCATTCAAATTATTATGCGGACAAGAAATTGGCTTGAAAAATCCAAGTAAATTAAACCCCTCTGCAGAGTTGATATTTACTGTACGATGTTTTGAAGGCAACTCATTTTCTAATTTAACCTCTACATGATGCTGTCGAGATATTTTTGTTTTTGACTCTAAATCTTTTGCTAAAGGGTTAGGATCTATCTGAACAACTTCTAGCGATTTGTTACGTTTATAATTTTTTTTTCTTAGATATTGTATTATCTCATAATGGCGATTTATGATTGCCAGGTTTATTGGAGTATGCCCATCTCTATTTTTTACTTTTAAAATAGCCTTTTTTTCCAACAAATATTTCACTATTTCTAACGAAAACTTGGCATCGCGAATGGTCATAGCGAAGTGCAGTGCTGTATTTCCCCTATTACCTGGTGTATTTAGATTCACCGTGCTCTGTTCAACTAGATAATGAATCACTTCTAAACGATGGTTTAAAACAGCCACATGTAACGGAGTATTCCCTTCATTATTTTTTATTTCTATATCCGCCTTTTGTTCCAACAAATATTTCACTATTTCTAATGATAAATTGGAATCACGAATGGTCATAGCGAAGTGCAGTGCTGTATTTCCGCTATTACCTGGTGTATTTAGATTTACCGTACTATGCCCAACCAAGTAACGAATAACTTCTAAATGATAGTTTAAAACCGCAACATGCAACGGGGTATTCCCTTCGTTATTTTTTGCCTCAACATTGGCACTATGATCGAGTAAAATTTGCATCAAATTGATATAACCTACTATACCTACCAGATGTAAGGGTGTATTACCTTGATTATCTGTACTTTTTAAATCAGCACCTTTTTTCACTAAATATTTCACTATCTCTGTATAACCAAACCAAATAGAAAAAAGTAATGGTGTACGCCCGTATAAATCTTTAATCTCTAGATCGATATTTTCTTCTTCTACATGGAATCTAACTAAACTCAACTGACTTTTTTTTATCGCATCAAATATACTGCTTATAGTTAGATTTTTTTCCTTAATTAAATACCTAATAGTCAAAAAACTACCGCTGTTTTCAGCTTCCTGTAAAATGGTTTCATTCTGATTATTTTTAGCTTTTATATCGGCTCCTTGCTCGATTAAATACTTTGTCAGCTTTACGTAATCATATAAGGCGGCAATATGTAATGGCGTACTCCCGTTATTATCCCTTGCATTTAAGATAGCACCGCACTCTATTAGATATTCGACTATCTTTAAATTATTCCTTGAAACTGCTAAATGTAAAGGCGTATTACCTGAATGATCTTTTGCCTCAATATCAGCACCTTTCTCGATAAGATGCTTGACTATTTCTAAATAGCAGCTTTTTGAAGCTTCGTGAAGAGCAGTCCTATTCGACTCGTCCTTTATTTCTAAATTAGCTTTCTTTTCTATAAGATATTGAACTATCTCTAAATGACCATTTTTTGCAGCATAATGCAAAGGAGTACGCCCTTGTTCATCTTGTACTTCTAAATTAACTCCATTTTCTACAAGAAACTTCACTATCTGTAAGTGATTATTTTTGGAAGCCTCATGAAGAGGAGTGCTACCTTGTTTATCTTTTATTTCCAACTTTGCATTTTTCTTTGTAAAATATTTAACTATTTTTAAAGATCCGCTTTTGGAAGCCTCATGGAGAGGAGTTTTATTCCACTCATTCCTTGGCTCTAAATTAGCTTTTTTTTCTTCTATGAGATATTTAACAATTTCTAAATGGCCATTACTAGATGCTACATGCAAGGGAGTAATACCCACCTCATCTCTTATTTCTAAATTTAGCCCTTTTTCTGCGAGAAATTTTACTATTTTTATTTCTCCACTCATTGCTGCATAATAGAATACCTGCTGGTATATATTATTTTTTATTTCCGAATTAACCGCTATTTTTTCTACTAAATATTCCATTAAAGCTATATTATTATTCAAGATAATTATCTGTAGTGGTGTCTTATTTTTATTATTAACGGCTCTCCAATTAGCATTTGCTTCGAGTAAATAATTAACTAATTCTAAATCATCCATTAAAACGGCAATATGTAAAGGGGTATTACCCTCATTATTTTTTGCTTCTAAGTTTACATTTTTTTCAATCAAATACTTCACTAATTCAGGATAGCCATTGCTAATAGCAGAATGTAATGGCGTATTATTAGCACTATCTCTAATCTCTAAATTAGCACCGCTTTCAACAAAATTCTTAACAAGTTCTAAATCTCCTCTTAAGGTCGCAATATATAAAGGAGGCATATTTATATTCGTTTTATTTTCTGGATTTACTTTTTTACTCAGTAAATAATTAACAATCTCTGTATAACCAAATAATGTAGCATAATAGAGTGGGCTATTATGTTGTTTATCCATTGATTCTACATTAGCTCCTTTATCAACTAAATACCGAACCATATCTAAATGACCATTTCGAATAGCATAATACAATGCCGTGTTCCCTGCATTAGTTATTTTGTTAACATCCATGCCTTTTTTGATTAAATATTCTGCTATCGCTAAATTATTTTCTTGAGCAGCATAGTGCAAAGGCGTAATACCATTACTATATTCTTCTTCTAAGTTTGCTCCATTTTCTATCAGATATTTTACTATCGCTAAATGCCTATATTGAGCCGCATAACTCAACAGTGTATCACCTCGTTTATTAATGATATTTAAATCCGATCCACTCTCAAATAAATATTTAACGATATCTAAATGACCGTATAGAGTGGCCAGGTGTAATGGTGTATTGCCTATAATTCTGTCCTTTACTTCTAAATGTGAACCACTTTTTAGTAAATATTTTACTATATTGAGATAACCGTATTGCGCGGCAAGATGTAATGGTGTACTTCCATCTAAATTTTTACTATTTATTCTAGCACCTGCTTCCACAAAAAACTTTACCGTACCTAAACAACCGTGTCTTACCGCTCTAAATATATTATTGATCACTAGATTTCTATTTATTAATTGCGAATTACATTGTCGGCTACGAAAACGAACTAGGTTAATTTTACTCTGTTGAATGGGATATTTATTCTTTTGTAACATTTTCCAAACTCCTTGTTAATTTTTTTACATTCCTAATTTTTCTAAAATCTATGTGCAGAATAAATATTATCTCTAATATTTTATTAAATAACAAATAAATTTTTTTATTCAAATTAATTTAAGAAATTATTTTATATCTTTAATTATTGCTCAAATACTCTATCTTGCCAACTAAATATAATGCTATTTTATATATAATTAAAAATAGAAAATTTTTTAATCTTTTTCTTACGTTATTAAACCTATTTAAGGGTAATAACACTTATTCAAATAAAAAATAAAAGCTGATACAGTATAACTAACAGAAGAATAAAAAAAATGATATTAAATACTTAATACTTAATCAAAACTAATAAGATGAACAGCTGAACCTCTATCGAATACGAGTAAATCGGTATCCGTCATATGCGATTTAAATTAAGAAATCAATGAACTAAAAAAAACGCATAAAAATGTACGCATAAAATAAAAGGAAAAATAATAATGGAGAAAAAAAATGAAAATCCAAAAACTTATGTTCAAAATGTATTAGACTCTTCAAGTGACAAGATACTTTATCGAGTTATTAGAGAATCTTTACTCTCTTATGAAGAAAATAATTCAAACTACGCTATTTTAAGCACGCGTGTTAAACGAATCAATAATGACGAAACGCTTGTGGAAGCAACAGTAAAAAACCAGTATAGCTATTGGTTAAGTCAAGAGGATATCGCTGAGATCGCTCGCTTAGAGTATAACAATTATCATAGAGAGAGCGATGCTACATTTGAAGTATTAGGTTCTATGCCACAGCTATATATTACCTTAGAGCTATTTCAGCTTAAAATACGAGCCAGTAAATTAGCTTCCGCTCGACTTACTTTAATTATTAACTTAGCGAATTTACATTGGGTGACGTTAGTTATTGCTTATAAAAATAATCAATATGTGGGCTATTATACCGATTCAAAAGATAATCCTATCCCGCCTGAGTACTATCAACTACTTTTAAATGCCTTCCAAATATCCTCGTTAAGTTTAAGCCCTGGTTTTATTCAACAAAAAGATGACTCCAATTGCGGTTTATGGGCGCTCGAAAATGCGGCTGACCTGAATCAGATGATTGATCAGAATCAATCCATACTCTGGATAATTAATAAATTGAAACGATCACGCAGTAAAGAATATTTTAATACGAGAAGGGAATATTTTGCTGAAAAACTCCGTGCTGATCCAGCTTGGAATGAACGACATCCACTGCTCTCGCAAGGCCTTATCGTCCAAGAAGCGTTACCAACTAAAACTGAACCTGATCCTAAACGATTTAAAGCGATGATTAAAGATGAAAAAGAAAAAGTAACGATTTTATTAGAGACGTTTGTCGAAACCTTTATGAGTGCTTTTATAAAAAAACTTGGTGCCTATCATTTATTAGCCAAAGGAGAAAGCTTAACAGAGGAAAGTCTGAAAACTGAATTAAAAACAGGGTTAACCGGTGCGTTATTAGGGATAGGTATTTCTCAAAGCCTTATGGGTTCAATTCCTTCATTGGTGACTTCGTTGAGAATGATTAGTGGTAAATTTTACCCCTCTAAAGATAAAGCCCAAAAAATTACCAAGATTTTTTCTGAAATTAAGTCAGAGCATTTAGACTCTATTTTATCTGAAGCAGCCGTGGATATATTTCACAGCTTTGAAAGTCAATTTATGCAAGTAACCGATAAAGCGGGCGATAAAGTGGCTATGGAGAAACTAGCAGAGGATGCCGTAGGACGGCTGTTCAACGCTATAAAGAAATATTCCAACCTAGATAAGATTATTTCCAAGGAATTAATAGAAAAAAGTGTGTTACAAGGGCCATCAGAAAAGTTTTTTGATCCTAATGTTAAACGAGCCAGATTACGGATTTCAGGATACATCGTACAAGATAATAATGGAAAAGCTATTAATACCGCCAACTTATATAAAAAAACAAGCTTAGTTGCTCTCGATAAAAAGGGCCAACCTCATAAATTTTATACTCTCAAAAATTTACATGATCGCCCATATGGCTATCGGCGTCTTTTTGAATGGGAAAAAAAGGGCAACGGAGAATTGAAAGAAAACTTGAAAACCTCGTATACAGAGCAGCAATTTCTTCAAACTAAAGACATTTTTCAATTTCGTTCAAGACGATATTATTATCTTTTACATGCCGAGACAAATCAAGTGGAAGCACGACGTATTCTAGATAAAATTAAGAATCGATATCTTCCTCAAATTTTGAATAGAGAACCTTTTAGTAAAAAGCCTATTTTTTTTGATTTAAGAAAACCAATAGAAAATTTTAGCGGAAGAATAGAGGTGCTTAAAACATTGCATCGTACCCTAATGTCAGAGAGAACAACCGCCATCGTACCCAATTGGGCTACTTTATCTATTTCGTCAGCTGAAAATAGATTGAGTACATCAAATAGCGACTCGACATCAGCCTCAAGTGGCTCCCAATTATCAATTAATGGTTTAGGAGGAATAGGCAAAACACAATTAGCATTACGCTATGCTGAGCTTTATGCGAGTGACTATGATTACAATATTTTATGGATTAATGCAGAAACCAAGGAAAATATAGCGTATTCTCTCAACAAACTAGCGACAAGACTGCACATTGCAACCAAAGATTGTTATAGCCAAAGAAAGAGTCTAGAAGAAATAGTAGAAGAAATCTATGAATATTTTTCGGACAGAAAAAGTCTCTTTATTTTTGACAATGTTGAAAATTATCGCGCCATAGAAGCCTATTTACCTAAATCTATGCTAGGCAATAAACCGACTTTGTTAATCACTTCTCGTTATCGTAATTGGGAAAATGTTGCTCCTACTTTGTCACTTAATATTTTTACTGAACAAGAAACCGAAGAACTCATCAAGAAATCATTGAATTTAGGAGAGGATATTCCGCATGAAAGAATAAAGGAATTGCATCAATTGCTTCAAGGCTTACCTTTGGCATTACAACAAGCACTCGCTTATATCAAACTGAGAAGAAACACCGAAACTAGTTTTTCTTTTCATCATTACATCGAACTCTATAAAGAAAAAACTAAAGAATTATTAAATTTTAATTTTGTAAACTATTCTAACGATCCCTACCTAGAAACAGTTTTTACAACCTGGCTCATTACATTATGTAAAATTAAAACCGATCCGATTGGTGATGATGCGATAGAAATTTTAAATATTATGGCCTATTTAGATCCTGATAATATTGCAAGTAAAAAATTTTACCATTTGAATACTATCAATCGTCGTTCAAATTTATATGATTTAGATACTATTATGCATTTATTGAGTAGTTATTCCATGATTAATACCAGAGAAAAGGAAAGTAAATATACGATTCACCGATTAGTTCAACAGGTCATACGGATTAATCTCGAACAAAATAAAGCAAAGTTTGAAGAAGTAGTCGAAAAAACTCAAGAATTACTTTGGTATTGGCATTTTGCTTTCAAAAAAGATGAAGAAAGTGTTTTTCACTATCTTCATTTTCTTCTCTATATGTCTGAGCATAAAGACTCAATACCCTGCTTATTATACGGTCACCCAGAGAAAGCATTTTTTGATAACTTGGCACTTCAGAATTTAAAATATTGCCATTATTTTATTGATTTGGCTTATTTCAAATTCCCAAAAGAAAAATTTCTCCGATTTTTGGGAGACGCGATAGCTTATTTTATTAAATTTGGCTTAACCTTTCACTTGTCTGAAACACTTAATTATATCGAAAAAAAAATGGGGGTAGGAATCCTACCTAAGGAAAATATTAAGTATATTACAGAACATTTTAATAATTTAATTGACCCCGCTCTTAAAGCAAAGCGCTTTTCGACTATTCCGAAAAAAAAAGCAAATCAAAAAGAAGCTGTAAGACTTTTTTACGAATTCAGATTAAAAATATTCGGTAATCAGTTTATCGACTACGATAGCTGCCCGTCACATAGCCGAAAGCGAAATATTTGTTCATTATCCGAAACAGAACAAGAGCGGATTAAAGAACTCAGGAAACAACCAATTAAAGCTCATTTTAAAAAAATAGAACAAGTCTCTCGCTATATAAGCTCAGCACTTATGACCAAAGATACCTTATCGGCTTTGCTTCAAGGTCAGTTTGATGAAGTGGCTATTAATTTCGGATTAATAACTAGTAGTATCTTCTTTGGAAGTCTATCCAATAGTCTGTTCACTCAAGGAAAA